>CALVFC010000028.1 GCA_944326735.1 uncultured Limosilactobacillus sp.
AAATCCATTATAAATGTTAAGCATCCATAATTTTACTTATAATTGGTTATTTAATATTGTATAATAAAGGCGTTGTAGAAATCGCTTACAAGGAGGCAATATTATGAGTCAAAAAGTTGCATTAGTTACCGGTGGTAGCCAAGGAATTGGTAAGGCAATCGCTGAACGGTTAGCACACGATGGCTTTGCTGTTTCAATCGTTGCGTTGGAACAAAATAAGATTGACGACACCGTTAAAGAATTGGAAGCCAAGGGCGCCAAAGCCTTTGGGATCGCGGCGGACGTTTCCGACCGTGACGCTGTCTTCAACGCTGTTAATGAAACCGTTGATAAGCTCGGCGATTTAAACGTCATGGTCAACAATGCCGGCTTAGGACCAACCACACCAATTGATACCATTACCCCTGATCAATTCAAGACAGTTTATGGAGTTAACGTTGGTGGTGTCCTTTGGGGCATTCAAGCTGCTCACCAAGCATTTAAGAAGTTGGGTCACGGCGGTAAGATTATTAACGCCACGTCACAAGCTGGGGTTGTTGGTAACCCGAACTTAGCCTTGTACTCTGGCACCAAGTTTGCTATCCGTGGGATTACTCAAGTAGCCGCCCGTGATTTGGCTGACGAGGGGATCACTGTTAATGCATATGCTCCAGGGATTGTTAAGACCCCAATGATGTTTGATATTGCCCACCAAGTTGGGAAGAACGCTGGTAAGAGCGACGAGTGGGGGATGCAAACCTTCGCTAAGAACATTGCATTAAAGCGGTTATCTGAACCAGAAGATGTTGCCAATGCAGTTGGCTTCTTAGCTGGCCCAGACTCTAATTACATTACTGGTCAAACCATCATTGTTGATGGTGGGATGCAGTTCCACTAGTCATTAATACGTGCCTCATTCGGGGAATTAACCGGATGGGGTATTTTTGGAAGTGATCTATATGAAGAAACTAGACCATAAGCAGACCATTGTGTTGGGGACATTAATAATTACCGCAATTGGTTGGCCAATGTACTTGGCCCGCCAAATAAAGAAACATCGTAAATAGATTTCAGGCTCGTTAGTAAAAAGTTTTTTACTAACGGGCCTATTTATTTTTATGTATCTATTTGCATTTATCATTAGATATCGTTATTATATTGATTAAATATTCATTATAACTAATATTTTTGGGTGCAAACGAGTGCATTAGCGGGGTGAAAGTGAGATTTTATTCATGCTATACTTATGATGTAAGCGCTTTACACAATTGCATTTATTTCATTTATTTGGAGGGGTTATCAATGGATAAGGATAAACAGATTGCTATTTTGTCAAAGCTGATTTCAATTAAGTCAGTCAATGATAATGAGGCAGAAGTAGCCGACTATATCGAGTCATTATTCAAGCCGTACGAAAAGCAGGGTGTTCAGATTGACCGTGTTCAATACGCCCCTGGCCGTGATAATCTGGTGATCACCATTGGCTCTGGTGATAAGATGCTGGGCTTCTCTGGTCACGAAGACGTGGTCTCTGAAGGGGATGCCAGTCAGTGGTCGTCTGATCCATTCAAGGCCACAATCAAGGATGGTAAGCTCTATGGCCGTGGTGCCGCAGATATGAAGAGTGGCCTAGCAGCATTAATTATTGCGATGCTGGATATGTTAGATAACCACAACGTTCCAGGGAAGATCCGGTTATTGTGCACCGTTGGGGAAGAAACCGGTGAATACGGTGCTGCCCAACTAACTAAGGAAGGGTACGCCGATGGACTTGGTGGTTTAATTATTGCTGAACCAGGTAACAGTATGTCCGAAATTGGCTACACCTCTAAAGGAGTAATTGACTATATTGTCACTTCTATTGGTAAGCAGGCCCACAGTTCACAACCTCAAAATGGGATTAACGCCATTGACCACTTGGTTGACTTTGCAACCCAGGTTAAGCCGCTGATGGCCAAGTTTGATAAAGTTAACCCGATTTTGGGTAAACTAACCCACGTTCAATCCGTCTTCCAAGGTGGGTCACAGATTAACTCCGTACCAGCTAAGGCAATTATTAAAGGCAACATTCGGACCATTCCTGAATATCCAAACCAGGTTGTCTTTGATGCACTGAACAAGTTAGTAGCGGACCTTAATCAAAAGCCTGGTTACGACCTTAGTATTCGTTACAGCTTCCCAGAAGAAGCGATGCCGGGTGATAAGGATGCACCACTGATTAAGTTGATGGAAAAGGTTCACGATGAAATCTTTGATGGTCCAGTAAAGGCCATTGGTCAATCAGGCGCGTCTGATGGTTCCGAATTCTTACATGGCAAGGGTGACTTTGCGATCGCTGAAATTGGACCTGGTAACAACACTCAACACCAGACAGACGAAAATGTCGAAGTGGATGTTTTCCATAAGTCAGTTGAATTTTACAAACAAGTAGCCAAAGAATTTTTTGCTGACTGAGGTGACTGCGGATGGAGAATCAAACAAAACCAAAACATAAATTTCATATGCCGTCAGCGTTTACCATCCTGTTTATACTGATTGTGCTGATTGCCGTTTTGACGTGGATTGTCCCTGCCGGTGAATATAAAGTCGATTCTGCCGGTAATATGATTTCTGGGACCTACCATACGGTTGCTGCTCATCCCCAAGGTATCTGGGACGTCTTCATGGCCCCAGTAATTGGGATGATTGGTAACAAGGCCACGACGGGTGCGATTGACATTGCCCTCTTCATTCTGGTCATTGGTGGTTTCTTGGGAGTCGTCAATAAGACTGGCGCCCTGGATGACGGGATTCGGTCCATCGTTACCAATTCCAAGGGACACGAAAAACGGTTAATCGTTATTTTGACCATCATCTTTGCCATTGGTGGTTCTACCTACGGGATGGGTGAAGAAACCTTAGCCTTCTTCCCGCTAATTGTGCCGATCATGATGGGGGTTGGTTACGACTCTCTGGTAGCAGCCGGTATCATTTTGCTGGGAACTCGTGTAGGGGACTTAGCATCAACGGTTAACCCATTCTCCACAGGGGTTGCCTCAGGAATCATTAAAATTTCTCCCGGATCTGGCTTGGGGTCACGGATTATCTTATTGGTCATCGTGACTGCTTTGACAATTGCTTTTGTCATTCACTATGCCGACAAGATCAAGAAAGACCCAACCAAGTCATTAGTTTATAAACAACGGAAGGCTGATATGAAGTTCTTCGAAGTGGAAGAACGGAGTAGTAAGCCGAGCCCGTTGACTAAGGTGCAGAAGCACGTCTTATGGGTATTCGCCCTGACATTCATTATCATGATCGTCGGGCTCGTGCCATGGACCAGCATTAACAAGTCATGGACATTCTTTGATACCTTCACTAAGTGGTTAACCAGCGTCCCATTCCTTGGTAACTTCTTGGGTGCCGACATGACGGCGCTGGGAAGCTGGTACTTCAATGAAATTACGATGCTCTTCCTGTTCATGTCGGTCGTTATTATGTTCGTTGGTCACATTAAAGAAGCGGACTTTATCGATTCATTTATGAAAGGGATGGGTGAATTACTGAACGTTGCGATTATCGTTGCGGTTGCCCGGGGAATTCAGGTTGTCATGAACAACGGTAAGATTACCGGGACCATCCTCCACTGGGGTGAATTATCACTCGGTGGAATGCCAAAAGCGGCGTTCATCATTTTAGCCTTTATTTTCTTTATCATCTTGTCATTCCTGATTCCATCTAGTTCCGGATTAGCGGCGGCAACAATGGGGATCATGGGCTCGTTAGCTCATTTTGCCCATGTTGACGGCAGTGTTCTGGTTACTTCTTACCAGGCCGCAACGGGGTTGATTACGGCGGTAACACCAACAGCGGGGATGTTAGTGGGGGCTTTGGCCCTGTCTCGGATCCCAATTACCATTTATTGGAAGTGGGTTTACAAGTTTATCCTGTTGCTGTTCTTGGTTACCTGTGTATATTTGGCGGTGTTGACAATAATGTAGATGTAGAGTGCGAGCCGTGACGGATTAGCAACTGAGCACTAATGAATCCCGGACGATGATTGTGGTAGCAATCAAGTCCGGGATAATTATGCGGAGGTTGCGGTCACGGCGAGCACGTTTTGACTCGGTTGCAGTAGAATTGGCGACTTGTCGTCGGAGGAGGAGTGCGTTAGCTCGAGAGAGTTTAGGGCGAGCACGTTTCGACTCAGCTGCAGTAAAAGTAGAGGCGAGCACATTTCGACTCAGTAGCAGTAGGACTTAGCTACTGCCCACGTTTCACCGCACTTACATTGGAAAATTAGATAAACATTAAGAGCTCTAGTACTCGGAAAAGATCCGAGCACTAGGGCTCTCTTTGTGCTTTCAGGTTGGTAGACGAAGATTATCCAAATTTGCCAAAAAGTAGTACAGTAGAAAGGATAGTTATTTGAAGGAGTAAATAGTCAAGTATGAAATGGTGGAAACAGTGGTTAACGGCGCTGATTTTCTTTGGGGCATTGATGCTGTCGGGAACAGCGCTTGCTAGTAATCGTCCTCAGCATATGCGAACCCCAATTGATTGGCATAAATCATCAGAAACGGTTGCTTACCCCGATATTAAACAGGCCAAAAACTTGTGGGTGAAGGTCGACCTGCAGCATAGTCGAACCTATATCTATGATGGCTCGAAATTGCTGTATACGATGTACAGCTCAGCCGGCGTTTACAAAAAAGATAGTGCCACCGGTAAGAAGCAGAGTGTGACACCAACAGGAACCTTCCATGTCCAGGATATTCGCAAGGATCGGGTGTATAACCAAAACCTAGGCTTGGGGGCTAACTACTGTATCTCTTGGAATGGTGACTACATGTTTCACTCTGTGGTGACTGGCAAGCAGCCGCAAAACTACTTGAAGAGGGATGCGGCCAAGTTAGGGAAAGCACCAAGTTCACCAGGATGCGTATGTCTCTCAATTCCTGATGCCCAGTGGATGGAACATAACTTGCCGACCGGAACAAAGGTCGAAGTAGTTGATTAGTAATTTAAAATTAAAGACGAGTCAGGATAATGTTGTCCTGACTCGTTTTCATTTACTTGATCCAACGATACTGGTAAGTCTTAGGTGCTAACTTGAACTGTACGCTGGTGTACTTTTGCGAATTGTCAGAATAAGTAACGGTAAAGTCATGAGGGTTAGCATGGTCGTCTAATTTGCCAGCGGGTTTTGGCTTAATTTTCCCGTTGTTAATCCGCATTCTATTATTCTTTTCGATCGTAAAAACATTCTTTTTTGACTGCCGGTTCAAGTAGCGCGGCCGGTTGAGAAAGTGACGAATTGCTTCCGGAGCAGCCTGCTCTTCTTTGTTGGCGTGGGCACCAACGACAGGATTGCCATGACTGTCAACGTCCTCAACGTTGACGTATGCTGCACGACCGTGTTGGTCAAAGAAGGCATATTGGTGTTCTGTTCGGTAGGCGTTGGAATTAATCATGGTCACAATATAAACGTGGTTATTTAGGTCACTTTGCTTCATTGCTTCTGCTTGACCGTGCCACATACCAACGCCAAGAAAGGCACAAATAGCGACCAGGATGAATTTTATTTGTTTCATTTTTAAGCCTCACTGTTCACCATATTTTGTAGTTCATCCAATACTAACGGGAACTCTTGATAGCCGTCACTTGATAAGAAGTGGCCGCCTGTTGGCCGGAGTAAAAGCTTGGCATTGATGCCATTAGCAACTGCCACGGCATATTGGTAGGGGGCAATGGGGTCGTTTTGCGCGGTGATGACCGTTGCTTGAGCAATTTTATCTTTGATCTGTGAATAGTCAGGTTGTGGACTCATGAAATCATTTAATTCTGGATAGGTTGGCAACGGTTCTGCAAATGCGCCGACCAAGATTAAATTAACATTGCTAATCTGGTGTTGTTCCACAAAACGCAGAGCAGTGACACAGCCAAGACTGTGGGCGATGATGGTGATGCCATTCTGAGCCGGAATTTGTTGATTAACGGCAGCCGCCCATTCTCCTTGGTTTGGATTAAAGGGATTCGGCAGGGTTAGCCGTTTTACTTTAATTGCTGGTTTAGCGGCTTGTTCTAGCCATGGGAACCAGTCATCATCCTTAGTAGAAGTACCATGAATTAAATAAACAGTAGTCATTGTGACGTACCCCCAAAGTCAATATCCTAGGTGTTCAATCATTACTAAATTTATTATACAGCAATAAAAAAAGGACTACGCGAAAACGTAGCCCTTCATGTAAGTAAGCAGGTAGTTAATCGCTACCTGTATTCCATAATATCATAAGTGAGTGGGGCGTCAATTAAAATTAGACAATTCTAACGATCTGTGTCTAATTGGGGAGATGTATGAATAAATCATTCACGTTGACCATTCTATTGTACAATAAACAATGGAACTAATTAACTACGCTCTTTAAGCGAGGAAGAACATATGAAAACAGTTAAACTTGGTGGCACCAATCTGCCAGTATCGAATATTGCACTAGGAATAATGCGGATGGGAACATTGTCTGTTAAAAAATGCACGTTAGCGCTTCAGGCGGCCCATGAAGCCGGAATTAATTATATTGATTCTGCGGATATTTATGGGAACGACCCAGAATTAGGACGGGGCTCATCTGAAATTCACTTTGGCCAGGCGTTTAAGCAAAGTGGCCTTCATCGTGACGACTTCTTTATTCAATCTAAGGCAGGGCTATTTTCGAACGCTGATAATAAGATTACCCGTTATGATTCATCCAAGCAGCACTTGTTAAAAGCCGTTGATGGGATCCTCGAGCGGATGGGAATTGATTACTTAGACTTGCTAGCGATTCACCGCCCCGATCCCCTGATGGAGCCAGAACAGATTGCGGAAGCATTTGATCAACTGGAAGCCAGTGGCAAGGTGCGGCGGTTTGGGGTTTCTAACTTTAACCCACAGCAAATTGCTCTTTTGCAGCAGGCAGTTAACCAACGCCTCTTAGTGGACCAAGTTCAATTCGGATTGGGACATACGGGGATGATTGATTTTGGCCTGCACACAAATATGACTGATGAAGGGTCAATTAACCATGATGGTGGCCTGCTTGAATATACGCGCCTGCACCGGATGACCATTCAAACATGGTCACCGTTCCAATACGGTACTTTTGCGGGGACCTTTATCAACAGTCCTAAGTTCCCAGAATTAAATGACAAGCTGGGCGAACTGGCTGCTAAATATCACGTCAGCAAGAACGCCATTTCCGTAGCATGGATTTTGAAACACCCTGCCCACATGCAGGTCCTGATTGGGACGATGAACCCTGAACATATTAAAGACAGTGCGGCTGGTAGTGATATTACCCTGACAAACCAAGAATGGTACGATCTGTACCTGGCTGCCGGGAACACATTACCATAAAATGGATTATCAAAAAGATTATTCACAAATTGCTTCCTGGTTTAATGACCATCAGGCCGCTCACAAAATGCTAATTTGGTCTAACACCATCATTGTGTGGATCATGTACATTGCATACTTTGGCTTGCTCTTGTGGTTAATTATTGCTCAACAGACTTGGTGGCCATTCATTGTTATTCCGGGCGGCAGTTTTGTATTGCTATCCATCGTTCGCAAGCACTTAAACTATGCCCGGCCATATGAAAAATGGGCCATCAAACCGCTAATCCCTCGAGAGGGGCGCGGAGCATCAATGCCCTCTAGGCACGTTTTCTCAGCGGTAATGATTGCGCTATGCGTATGTCTAGTGCAATGGTGGTTAGGATTAATATTATTGGTATTAGCACTCGCCTTAGCGGCCATCCGGGTTATCGGTGGGGTTCACTACCCACGTGACGTGATTGTTGGGGCCTTATGTGGACTGTTAGCCGGTGTAATCCTGTTTGCTATAATTAGTTATCAATAGTAATATCAAAAAAGCGATGAGGTAATTTACCTCACCGCTTTTTTGAATAAAACCATTAAATAATTGCTTAAGCCCGATTGTTCATTATGTGGGCGCTTGTCGCAATAATCAGGGCCACGAAACTAATTAAGGCAATAACATTACTCATAGCAGACATCATATTGAACAACTCCTTTTAACATAATCTGGAAAAATATTTTGGGTTCTTATTAACCCCTCCACACTGTATTGTAACAGCTTTTATTCATTATGATGATAATAATTGCATAAGCTTTTAGTGAGCGATTTTCTTAAAAATTTACCATTTTTATTAATAATTGCTCAGAGATTGAAAACGGTTACATAATTATTGACTTATCTAATTCTCAAAAGTTAATTTTTTAAATATTGGCGGCTTTGATGTGGCTATTTTCTGGCAGGTGATGTTAAATTAAGTTATCAGAGATAAACGAAAGGACGAATAAGAATGTCACGAAAAATGAAAGGAGTCTTATTAGCAGCTGGTGGGGCTTCTTTATGGGGTGGCTCGGGAGCTGCTGCCCAGTACCTGTTTTCTCGGACGGATATTAACACTAATTGGCTTGCAGCCATGCGGCTTTTGCTGGCTGGCGCACTGTTATTACTATGGAGTGCTTACAAGGCTCCCCAGCAGGTAAGAGCATTGGCCACTAATAAGAAAAATATTTTCTATTTAGTTATGTTTGCCGTTTTTGGAATGCTAAACTCACAGATTTCTTATTTTTTGGCGGTTAAATATAGTAATGCGCCGACCGCAACGGTGATTCAATACCTGCAACCCGTCATTATTATTATCTGGTTAGCTATTGCGGAACGACATTGGCCGAGTCGACTAGATAACATTTCAGTCGTCGTTGCGTTAATTGGAACGTTTTACCTCGTTACCGGCGGTCATTTGAACACTTTGACATTAACTCCCCGTGCTATCCTTTGGGGTGTTTGGTGTGCCGTGGCCGCGGCTCTTTACACGCTGTTACCCCGACCGTTGCTGGAACGGTTCGATGCCCTTGCTGTGTGTGGCTTTGCTATGTTATTAGCGGGAATTTGTATTATTCCAGAATTGTTCATTCATCCAGTACCACACTTAAACTTGTTAGGGTGGTTGCTGATTGTCTACATTATTGTCGGTGGAACAATGTTCTCTTATACAATGTTCCTTCAGAGTATGCGGTACATTTCACCAGCTGTAACCGGAATCCTGTCAGCGTTTGAACCATTAGTGGCTACGTTGCTGGCAGTGACGTTGCTAGGAACCCGACTCACCGTGGCCGCGGTCTTTGGCTCAGTATTGATCCTGTTGACCACAGTTATTCAGGCAATCCCCATGGACCGAATTCCAGGATTACGACACTTTAGTAAATAGGAAGAGGACGGCGTGATCCGTCCTTTTTCGGTTGCAATTGAGTTGAAACGTGGTTGGCTGAAGTTCTTCTACTGCGACTGAGTCAAAACGTGAGCAGTAGCTGATTGGACATTCACACCGATGAATCGGGTGTGACTATCCTAATCAGCCTTGCGGGGGCTCACAAACGAAAACAAGTTTTCTGGTTCGCTCCCTCGCCCTAAGCTGTTCTAATGCAACCGAGTCGAAATGTGCTCGGCCTAAGCCCTTAGTGTCTAGTTACGTAAGGATCCTTGATGCGCTTCGCACCTCAAGCACCTTACTAGACTAGCCATACAGGGCTTTTAACGGCCTCGCACTCTAGTAAACCTTTTACTAAACAAATCTTTCCATATTTTTTTGCTCACTTTTGTTAACGCGTTATTAATGAAAACCTTTTCAGAAGAAAAACACTGTCAACGCGGGGGATGGGCGATATCACTCACCTGACACACTTTTAAATAAATAGACCAATGTGAGATATATTGTCTCATTTATTCATATTTCACTATCTACTGCTTAGTAAAAATGTAAGCGCTTCTTTAAATTTTACTTCAAATCACATATAATAGTTTTTGTGATGTAGGAATGTCCTACTCAACGTTATAACAAGGGAGTTGTTTGGAGTGTTTCATTTTCTTAAGCCGTCCCCTGATGCTGAGAAATTAGTACCAAAGGACAAAATTAGTTCTACCTATAAGCGCCGTCAAGCCGGTGTCTTGTTGGCAACTTGCTTCTCCTACTTGGCTTACTACATTATTCGGTTGATCTTTACGACTGAACAAAAGCCAGTTATGAAGGAATACGGATTTAGTATCGGTCAAATCGGTCTGATTCTGTCAACCTTTGGGATTGGTTATGGGATTGCCAAGCTGTTCATGGGTGGTTTAGCTGATAAGGCTAACACTAAGACCTTCTTAGCATTTGGTTTGTACCTGTCTTGTTTCTTTAACGCCATTTTGGCTTTCACGAAGAACTTCTATGCAATTATTTTCTTAATGCTTTTAATTTCCATTACGCAAGCCATGGGTGCACCAGCTTGCCAGCGTGAAATTTCATTATGGTTCGCTAAGAAACACCGTGGGGTTGTCTTTGCCGTTTGGGCATCTGCCCACAATGCCGGGGCCTTCGCCTGTGTTGCATGTATCCAAATTGCCACTTTCTTATTCTCTGGCTCACTGCCAGCTGTCTTCCTGACCGCCTCAGTTGTTTCTGCTGTGATCGCTACGATCATGCTGCTGATCAACTCTGAACGTCCAGAAGCTGCCGGTCTGCCAAACATGGCTGTTTACTCTGGTCACGTTGAATTGGATGAAAATGGTAATTCTACTGCCCAAGAACTGTCTAACAAGTCATTCTGGCAGATCCTGGTTCAAAACATCTTGTGCAACAAGGTTGTTTGGGCCGTTACCTTAACTTCAATGTCCATTTACATTGTTCGTTACGGGATTATGTCATGGATTCCTTCATACCTGCCAACCAAAGGATTCTCCGTTGATTGGGCTAAGTGGTTAGTCGGGATCTTCGAATTGTCTGCTGTTCCAGGTGTTATCATCCTGGGTGCTGTGTCTGACCTTTTGAAGGGTCGTCGTTCACTGGTTTGCTTCATCTGTGTTATCTTGATGATCATTTGCTTGATCACTTACTTCACTTCAACTAACCACGCCGTAATCGTTACTGTCCTTTTTGTAATGGGTAGTTTGATTTACGCTCCACTGTCATTAGTTGGATTGATGGTTAACGAAGCCGTGCCAAACTATGCGGTTGGGCTATCGACCGGGTTCATGGGCTTCTTCCAGTACGTCTTTGGTGAAACTGCCGCTACGGCCTTAATTGGTCAATTAGTTGACCACTATGGCTGGGGCGCATCATCTGCAACCATTTACGTTGCTGCCGGAATTGCCTTCTGTCTCTTAGTTTACTTAGTATTTAAGGAACGGAAGATTCTGAAGATGGAAGCACAAATTAACGCTGACCCAGCTGCTCAAAAGGCTGACGAAGAAGCTGCCGCTAAGGCCGACAAGGAAGCTGCTGAAGACGAAAACAAGTAGTCGATTAACTTCATAGAATTAGAAAACCATTTGATGTGTGAGCATCAAATGGTTTTTTGTCTTATAAAGTATTGATTAGTTTCTTAGTGATCGGGCTCAGCTGGCTGCCTTTTTGCCAAACTAACTGGACTTTAGTGGCCCAGCGTGGATGGTCAATGACCTGCAAGGAGTGGTGGGCGTAAAGCTCCGCAATCGATTGCGGAACTAACGCGATTCCCATTCCCAGGTCAGCCCACAAGACGGCTGTTCGAGCATCATCACACTTGACGGCGCAGAAGCGGGAAACGCCCGCCCGCGCGCACACCTCACTAAGAATCGATTCAAAGCGCCGGTACAAGATTAGTGGCTGGTTACTGAAAGCAGGTAAATCCAGCCTACCTGTTGGCAAATGATATTGGTGGTCATCAAACACCGCCACAATCGGGTCATTAGCAATGGTTTTCTTTTCAATCCCCAGGGCGTTGTAGGGCGTGCGGACAAGGGCTAGGTCGATGAGACCACTATTAACTTGCTTGATTAATTCGAAGGTATTCCCCTCGGTCAATTCAAAGGTTACGTCTGGGTAATACTGGCGGAATGACTGTAGGATATCCGGTCTGATCAGTTTTCCAGCAGACGACATCAGGCCCAGTTTAATGGTCCCCATTGTGCCGGCCTGTTCGCGTTGCACTTCCTCTTTGACGTTATCTGTGAGGCTAACGATTTGCTTAGCATAGCGTTGGAAGACTTTCCCTGCGTCAGTCAGTTCGATGCCATGCGATTCCCGCACAAATAGCTGGGTTCCCAACTCCTTCTCCAACTGCTTCATGTTATAGGAAAGGGGCGGTTGGGACGTGTATAGCAACTTAGCGGCGGAGGTAATTTGGTGTTCCTGAGCCACCACCAAAAATTGCCGTAGCTGTTTGAGATTCATAATTGTCACCTGATATTAAAATATTTGATACCACTTATTATAAAACAGTATTTTATTATTTACCAAGGCGCACGTATACTAATTATTGGCTTGATAAAGTTATTCAATAATTAGTTGGGAAGTGAGATTTAGATGCACGAATATCATGGTCGCCATCAACGCCCGCGGCGGCGGTGGCCACTTGTGGTGGTCCTTGGCATGATGGTAATTGCCATTCTAATTGGGTGGGTCCATCATTCTATTCATACGACTGCCAGTCAGATGATGACTACTAATTCTCACTCCATGCCAGCAAAGTTACGTAATGGCAAACCATTTACGGTCCTGGTAATGGGGACCGATGTCGGTGCATTAGGGCGGGGAACATCCTACGCAGGTAATACCGACACAATGGAACTGTTAACAGTCAATCCACAAAAGAAGCAGATTCAAATGGTGGCGATTCCCCGTGACACCCTAGTACGGGTCAATACTAAGAAGGGCCCCGATTTTGTTAAAATTAATGCGGCCTATGCAATTGGTGGTGCGCAGCTGGCCAAGAAGCAGGTTAGCGAATTGCTGGATGTGCCCGTTGATTACTATGTATTGACCAATATGGGGACGTTAAAGAAGGTCGTCAACGCGGTCGGCGGTGTCAATGTGAACAATCCGTTTGCCTTTACCTATGAGGATCACCACTTCAAAAAGGGCCACCAGCATTTAACCGGTGATGAAGCCCTGAAGTACTCACGGATGCGTTACGATGATCCTAATAATGACTACGGTCGTCAAGAGCGGGGTCAACAAGTGTTACAGTCAGCGATTATGTCATTTAAACAACACGGTTCCATTACTGCC
>CALVFC010000029.1 GCA_944326735.1 uncultured Limosilactobacillus sp.
GCCTCGGCCCACTCGTAGGCCAGGGTATTGGGGTTGCGCCGGGCGGGGATGCCGAAGGTCCGGCAGAGCTGGACGAACCATTCTTGGAATTTAAGGTATTCAAGAGTGGTGAATTCACCCTGGCAACCGTATTGAGTTCCATCGTAATGATGGCCATGGTTGGGGTCGAATTAGTTATTCCCCTCTACTTGCAGATCATCCATGGAATGTCCGCCTTTCATTCCGGGTTGACCCTCTTATTTGGGGCCATTTTCATGGGCCTGATGAGTCCAATTACGGGTAACCTCTTTGACCGCCATGGTGCTCGTCGCCTTGCCATCACTGGGATGTTTATTCTGGCAGTTGGGACCATTCCGTTTGCCTTCATTACCCGTGATACGCCGATCATTTACATTGTGTTCTTGTATGCGGTACGGATGTTCGGGATCTCCATGGTAATGATGCCCGTCACCACGGCCGGGATGAACTCCTTACCATATAAGCTTATCTCCCACGGGACCGCAGTTAACAACACTTTACGGCAAGTAGCCACCTCTGTTGGTACCGCGATCATGATTTCTGTACTGACGAATGTAACGAACAATCATAAGCCAGCCCACTCATTATTGGCCGCTGCCCCATTGCAATATAAGTCCAAGATGTTTGACGCAACATTGATGGGTTACCACGCCGCCTTCTGGTTTGCAATTGCCTTTGCCCTGACTGGCCTGGTATTAACATTCTTTGTTACTAGTGGTAATGGGATCCACTTAAAACTTGATTCTGAAGATATTGTTGGAAAGGAGGATGCTAAATGATTATCATTCTGATGTTCATCTCTGCGATGGCTCTCTTCGCTAGTGTGATGTTTATCAACCACCGCACACCACGCATCGTGGGAACAGTGATCTTTGGGATCCTCTTCGTGGGCTCAACGACCTTGATGACATTAAACTACAGTCACCACTTTGGCATGCACCAGGTCAACACAACCACCAGCAAAACGGTTTATTCTGCTGGTGGTAAGATGCCGTTAGCAATGTACCAACCAGTTGGGACTAGTGGAAAAGATAATGTGTTAATCTATAAAACGAACCTGAATCAAAATAAGCCCCAGCATACTCAGGCTAACGAATACACGACGAGTAAAATGAAATTTTCAAATCGTCAGGAGCCACAGCTAACGACAACCGAGACCCGCTGGCGGTTTAACAATAAATTTTACAAGGTCCTGTACATGTGGTCCGGGATGGATGGCACCCTAGTTGAACGGACAAACGTGATCAACTACCCACAATCCTATGTCAAGGTCACGACTAGCCAAGCCAAGCAGCTCCAAGCCAAAGCTGGCAAAGCAAGTGGCGCAATGCAGAGTCAGGCTAAAGCCTTCGTCACGAGCAAAGTACAGGCAGCGATGGCTAAGAACCCGCAAATGAGTGCCCACCAGATTCAGCAGGTGTCCCAACAAGCTGAGCAGGAATTTATGGGTCAAATGATTAAAAGTCAACTCAAATAAAAAAGTCGCAGCGTTGATGCTGCGACTTTTTTTATTCTTGTGGAATTGGGCAAGTAAATGTCCGTTGTTCTAACGTGAACGGATCCTTAAATGAGATCTTCGTTGCCCACAAACGCTGGTGTTGGTAGTGGGACGTATCACCACCATACAGGTGGTCACCAATCAACGGGTGGCCAATTGCTGCCATATGTACCCGAATCTGGTGGGTCCGGCCAGTATGTAACTGCACCCGCAATTGGGCCCAGTTAGCTCCCTGTTTTTCAACCCAGTACTCGGTAACTGCCTTCTGACCGTCGTCCGCAATCACCCGCTGCGCTTGGCCTTCTCGACGAGCAATTGGGCGGTCAATAATACCGTGGTCGTCAGTAAAAGTCCCACTGACAAAGGCCGTGTACTCTTTCAGCATCTGGTGCTATTGGAGCTGCTGGCTGATCATACTAGAAGCAACATGGTGTTTAGCAATCAATAATAATCCACCGGTGTAGCGGTCCAGGCGGGTAATCAGGTGGGGCCGTTGGTCAGGTGACCCTTGCTGAACGAGATAGTACACCGCCCGATTCAAGATTGTGCCATTATCGACAGACGGCCCCGGGATTGAGGTAACACCAGCGGGCTTATTGACGACCAACCAATTATCATCCTCGTAAACAATATCCAGTAGCTGGTCACTGAGCTTCACATCCTGGTCACGAGGCTCAGGCTGGGCAATCACTGTCAACGGTTGGTTGGGTAAGATTTTAGTGGTTGGCCGTACTTGGCGGTGGTCCACCAAGAATTCACCCTGGCCGTTCTTCAGGTCATTAAACAGCCGGTGCCCCATCCCCAACGACTGCAGGTATTTCTTAATTTTAATCGGTTCGGTGCCTTGATATTGCCAAGTATTTTCCATTCTATCCTCCAATGTCTGATTATGAAAAAGAAGCTGGGAAATAATTCCCAGCTTCTCGCTTACATATGACGGTCCGTACGAGACTCGAACTCGTGATCTCATCCGTGACAGGGATGCGTCCTAAACCAACTAGACCAACGGACCATTTAACAACAAGTAAAAGTATACGTGACTTCACTCGTCCTGTCAACAAACAATTTAATTAAAGGATGATTATCCGTCTGATCTCCCCTATAATGTTCTTTAGGAATATTGTTGAGGGGGATATTATGAAAGCCATTTATAATCGATTCCTGTTTTGGTGGGAAAAGTATTCACGAATAATTAAGACAGTCTTCGTTGTTTCGATTGTCTTATTTGTTGTCCATGCTTTGACCGACTTTTTCAAAACAGTTGACTGGCACAAAGTCGGGATTGTCCTGACCAACTTATCATGGTGGTCACTACTGCTCCTCCTGGTAATGGGGGTCATTGCCGTCATTCCCATGTTAGGATATGACTTTGCGATCGTGCACTTTCTACCAGGCAAGTTCAAGCGAAGCTACATCATTCGTTGTGGGTGGATTACCAACACCCTGACCAATATTGCGGGCTTTGGTGGAGTTCTCGGTGCCACGATGCGGGGCTACTTTTACCGCAAAAGCGCGAGCCGGAAAGACATCCTGCTCGCTATTTCGAAAATTGCGGTCTTCCTCCTATCAGGATTATCGGTTCTGTGTTGGCTGGCGTTAATCATCATGTTTGTTTTCCACCACGGTGGGCACTTTAACCAGTATGCCATCTGGCTCGTTGCCGGTGGATTGTACTTCCCGGTGGTTTTCTACTTTACACTAATCAATGACAATAAGGTCTTTGAAGACGTGACCCCTAAAATTGAGGGATTGTTGGTCACTTCATCCACCTGTGAATGGCTGTTTGTGGCGCTCTTCTTCTTGTTAGTCGGTTGGTGTCTGGGGGTTCGGCAGAACTTAATTGCCGTCTTACCACTATACGTCGTTGCTCAACTGCTGGGGGTTATTTCCATGATCCCTGGGGCATTAGGGTCCTTCGATGTCATGATGATGTTTGAGCTGTCGCTACTGGGGGTAACACGGCCCACAATTATCATTTGGTTGCTCCTTTTCCGGATTTTCTACTACATCGTCCCGTTGATCTTTGCGGGTATTATGTTCCTCCACAACCTCGCTACGCAAGTCAATGAGTACTTTGATGGTTTACCGTTAACAATCTTGCAAAATACCGCCCACTTCTTAATTACCCTATTCCTGTACATGTCAGGGTTATTAATGTTACTGGCGGCTTCTGTACCCGACCTGACCGCACAGAATAAGTTTCTTGCTCAGCTGTACCCGTTTACCTTCTTCTTCCTCCACCAGCTTAGTTCGGTGCTGTTTGCAATGGCCCTACTAGCGGTTGCCCGGGGGATTGAATCAAAGGTGGCTAAAGCGTACTGGCCAGCCCTCATTCTCCTGGTGATCGGGATTGCCAATACCATTTGGAATTTAGGGACAATTAGCCTGACAATCTACCTGGCGGTGGTCCTGTTCCTGATTATTTTATCCAAGCGCGAACTCTACCGGGTAAAGCTCCAATACTCGATCGGTAAGTTTATGATCGACTTAGCAATCTTTGCCGGGTCCTGCATTCTTTACATTATCGTCGGGGTTATCAACTCACCAGAATATTCAAAGCTGCACCGGGTACCGAACTTCTTCCTCTTCCCTGGTGAGAAAGTCTGGGTCTCTGGACTGCTGGGTCTGGTAATCGGGCTAATTCTCTTGATGATTATGTTGCGGTACTTTACCGGTGGGTTTGACCCATTTAGCGGGATCCACTCGTTTGATGCCGACCGGGCACGAGCCGTGATCAAGCAGTTTGGCGGCAGTCAGATCAGTCACCTGGCCTTCCTGCGTGATAAGAACCTCTACTACTACCAGGATAAGGGCCAAGACCAACTCTTCTTCATGTACCGGCAAAAGTATGACCACCTCATTATCATGGGGGACCCTGTGGGCAATAAAGACATGATCCGGCCCGCCCTCCGTCAGTTCATTTCCGAAGCTGATCGTTATGGCTACCAGCTAGTCTTTTACGAAGTCTCCGGTGAAATGACGATGCTGCTCCATGAATTTGGCTTTGACTTCATCAAGACTGGTGAAACCGGCTTAGTCAAGTTAGCCGACTTCACCCTCGCCGGGAAACGGCAACGGTCTCAGCGGGCCTTGATGCACAAGTTTGACCGGGAAGGTTACCAATTTGAAGTTGTGAAGCCACCATTTGATGACCATTTTATGAAAGAGTTAAAGGCCGTTTCCGACGACTGGCTGGGCAAGCAAATTGAAAAGGGCTTCTCCCTTGGTTTCTTTGATAACTACTACATTCAGCAAGCACCAGTGGGAACCGTCCGTGATAAGGATGGCAAGCTCGTGGCCTTTGCAACCTTTATGCCGACCGGGAGTAAAAAGATTTTAACGATTGACCTGATGCGGCACAGTCATGAAGCCCCATCCGGGATTATGGATAAGATCTTCATTAGTATGTTCCTGTATGGACAAGAGAATGGCTACACCTACTTTGACTTGGGGATGGCACCATTATCCAATGTCGGTGAATACCAGTTCTCCTTCCTGGGTGAAAAGATCGCCCACTTCATTTACGAATACGGTTACCGTCTCTACGGTTTCCAGGGGTTGCGGCACTACAAAGATAAGTATGCCGACGAATGGGATTCCCGTTATACAGCCTTCCGGAAGCGGGCCTCGATCATTAGTTCAATGATCAGTCTGGTCACCGTTGTTAACCAACGGGCCGACCAGCCAGAGAAGCACTTACTCTTCTGGTGGTTGCGGGCATAAATTGCCGATTTTTCACAATTGACTTATAATAGCCTTGTAAACGTTTACTTGGCTATTTTTTTATTTTAGGAAGGCGAATAATATGGCTACTGTTTATCTATCAGCTAAATTACCAGAAGTCGCAAGTAAGATGCTTGACCAATCTGGAATTGATTATGAAGTGTTCGATGGTGAAGGCCTGATTACCAAGGACGAATTATTAAAGCACGTTCCTGATTGTCAAGTCTTAATCACCCCATTATCAACCCAGGTAG
Organism: uncultured Limosilactobacillus sp.; assembly: GCA_944326735.1. The sequence continues at coordinate 5,494 of CALVFC010000029.1, forward strand.
ACAAAGACGTCATTGACGCGGCACCAAACTTGAAGTTGATTGCCAACTTTGGTGCTGGGTTCAACAACATCGATACTGACTACGCCCGGACGAAGGGCATCGACGTCACCAACACCCCATTTGTTTCCTCCACAGCAACCGCTGAAGTTGCTTCCGGATTAGTAATTGCATTGATGCGGCGGATCGTTGAAGGTGACCACCGGATGCGGACGATCGGTTTCGATGGCTGGGCACCCCTCTTCTTCCTTGGCCATGAACTTGCCGGTAAGACATTAGGGATCGTTGGTTTAGGTAGTATCGGTCGGGGAGTTGCCCAACGGCTGCACGCCTTCGATATGAAGATTATCTACACCCAGCGTCACCAAGCTGATCCAGCAACAGAGGCCCACTACAATGCCGAATACGTCAGCCTTGATGAATTACTGAAGCGGTCCGATGTGGTAACGCTCCACTGCCCATTAACACCTGAAACGCACCACATGATCGATGCCCCTCAATTTGCGATGATGAAGGACAGTGCAATGATCATCAACTGTGCCCGGGGTCCTGTTTTGAACGAAGATGCCCTGCTGAAGGCATTACAAGATCACAAGTTAGCTGGTGCCGCCCTTGATGTTTACGAAGCCGAACCAAACGTTGCCGATGGTTTCAAGGAATTGAAGAACGTTATCTTAACGCCCCACATTGGGAACGCCTCCTTTGAAGCCCGGGATGCCATGGCAAAGATCGTTGCCGGTAACGCCCTCAACGTTTTGAAGGGTGAAAGTGCCAAGTACATTGTTAACAAGTAATAACAACTACATTTAAAATAAAAGTGGTGATGGTCGCAATTGACCATCACCACTTTTATTTTAAATGATTAGATTTCCTTAGCCAGGTAGTCGTACAGCATCTCGTGCTTGATTTGCTTGGTATCGTAACCTAATACTTCCGCAATTTGATAAGCATACGCCAGTGCGGTGGCTGGTCCGCGAGAAGTAATGACCTTCCCAGCAACATCGACCACGGTAATATCTTCGTGGAAACGAGCTGTTGGCACTTCCTTAGCGATTTGCTGGTCAAAGCCAGGGAAGCAGGTGTAGTCATGGCCATCCAAAACCCCATAACGGGCCAAAGCAATTGGGGCAGCACACATGGCAGCATCCCACTTACCAGCTTTCTGCCGGTCCTGCATAATCTTCATCAACTGGTCATTGTCACGGAGCTTTTCAGCACCGCCACGACCACCAGGAAAGGCCACAACATCATAATCTAACAATTGGTCGCCTAAGACCTCATCACAAGTCAATTCAATACCATGGGCACCAGGAACATTCAGTCCTTCGAGGCCGACCATCTTGGTATCGATCCCCATCCGCCGGAGGACATCCACGACGGTCAGGCCTTCAACCTCTTCACAACCAGGCGCAAATACAACTGCAACTGTTGCCATTAATAATTCCTCCAATTCAAACTAGTGCAAAAATTCATTTACCTTATCCATCATAGCATCTGATTCGGGGATCGGGTAAATTGGGAAAATATGGAACATGTCCCGGCCCACTTCGAATTCGACCGGGATCTGCGCCTTCCGTAATTGACGCACAAACTGAGCACAGTCAGGATACATAATCTCCCGGGTCCCCGCAATAACCATGACCTTCCGGAAAGCAGATAGGTCACCATTGATGGGACTAAGGCGGTAATCCTCGTGATCCGTATTATCGGCCCACAAATCTGCCACCCGTCGTAAACCGGCCACCGATAGCGTGACATCGGCATCGGCGTACTTGGCAATCGTCGGATTCTTTAGATCGAGGTCCAACCATGGAGAGATCAAGATTAACCTTCCTGGTTGTGGCTGCTGTTTAACAGCTAGGTATTCACAAAAGCCGGCCGCCAGGTTACCCCCTGCTGAGTCCCCTAAGATCGTAATGTCACTGGCCGGGGTGTGGGCATAAACATGCTGGTAGAGCTGACTGATGGCTTGGTAAGCTGCCTTAAAATTGTGCTGGGGAAGCATGGGATAAACAGCCACGTATACGCGGGACTCAGTCTTTTCCGCAAGCCGGTTAGCATACTCCCATTGTTCCTTCATTGGTTGGGCGAAGAAGGCCCCACCAGGGAGGTAAATAATGGTGGGTTGCATTTCATCACGTTCATTTAAGACAAAGGTTGGCATCGGCGCCTGGCCCATTTCCCGCACACGAACGGTAAACTTGACCGCTGGTAAGGCAAACTCCTCCGCATTATCCGTTTCCGCCTGCTTAATCACCTTGGCAAATCGCTCCGGGTCATCTAAATTCTTCTTAAATTCGCTCAACTGAATGCCCATCTCAACAAAGGTGGCCTTCCGGGAACGGTGGTCGCCACACTTGGTCAAGTCACGAACGCTATGGCCAAAGTTATTCGCCAGTTGGGCAGCGATTGTTTGGTGTAATTTTGATAATCTCTTCATGAGCAGAATGCTCCTTTGTGAAATCCACTAGACACATCAGCCTAGAGTGTCGATAAATGCTAATCTAATCGTAACACGATTCACTAGAAAGACGGTATTCAAATTACTTAAAATGTATTTTAAACTAGGGAGAAAGGGAGGTGTAGTTGCTGATGCACCAAGAATCGTTATTTAACCAGCCAGATAATCAAAATACCCCGCTTGCCAACCGGGTGCGGCCACGGACCCTGGACGAATTTATGGGGCAGCACGAGCTGATTGGTGATGGGAAAGTCCTTCGCGACCTCATTGAAAGCGACCAAATTTCTTCACTTATTTTCTGGGGACCGCCAGGCGTTGGTAAAACCACCCTCGCTGAAATCATTGCCCACCAGACAAAATCACACTTTGTCACCTTTAGTGCTGTCACGAGCTCGATTAAGGATATTCGTAAGATCATGCAAGAGGCAGAACAAAATCGGGAATATGGAGAACGGACGATTTGCTTTATCGACGAAATTCACCGCTTTAATAAGGCCCAACAAGATGCCTTCCTCCCCTTCGTTGAACGGGGTAGTATCATCTTAATCGGCGCCACCACTGAGAACCCGTCTTTTGAAATTAATTCAGCCCTGCTGTCACGATGCAAGGTCTTTGTTTTAAAGTCACTGTCCACGGCCGACTTAGTCAAGGTCCTTCAACGGGCTCTCCATCATCCTGATGGTTTCCCAAACTTAACCGTTAAGATCGACGATGAGCTTCTCCAGCAAATTGCTGCCTTTGCCAATGGTGATGCCCGGGTCGCCCTGAACACCCTCGAAATGGCTGTCTTAAATGGCCACCGGCATGACCATCAGGTAACGGTGAGTGAAGCCGATTTGAGTCAGATCATCAATACTAAGTCGCTCCGCTATGACCAGCACGGTGAGGAACACTACAATATTATTTCCGCTCTCCATAAGTCGATGCGTAACAGTGACGTTGATGCAGCTATTTATTGGTGTTCGCGGATGATTGATGGTGGAGAAGATCCACTTTATATTGCCCGCCGTCTCGTTCGTTTTGCCAGTGAGGACATTGGGTTAGCTGATACTAACGCTCTTAACGTGGCTATCAACACATTTCAGGCCTGTCAGTTTTTGGGGATGCCCGAATGTGATGTCCACTTGACGGAATGTGTCATCTACCTCTCATTGGCCCCAAAGTCCAATGCTGCTTATGTTGCCCGTCAAGAAGCCCATGCCGCAATTAAAAAGAGTGGCAACCTGCCTGTCCCGCTCCAGATTCGGAATGCGCCTACCAAGTTAATGAAGGACTTGAACTACGGCAAGAATTATCAGTATGCTCACGATACCAAGGATAAGCTAACTAATATGCAAACAATGCCGGACGAGTTGGTTGGCCAGCACTTCTACCACCCAACTGAACAAGGTCGCGAAGACCGGTTCAAGGCCCGGTTGCAACAGATTGCTGAATGGCACCGACAACATCATAAATAAAAAAATATCCAAATTGGCGCTTACCAATTTGGATCTTTTGCTTTTCTATACGGTTTGTCGACGACTCTTGACAGCCATTGTTAAGACCAGGACGAGGGCAATGATGATTAATACTAACGCCGTCACCACAATATTGTGGTAACCACTATACAGAATTTGCCGCATCTCGGGCAGTAGTGCTGCCGGTAAGTGACTAGCGGTTTTAGCATTCGATAGTTGGTTGAGCATTCCCATCGTGATATGGTGGTGGGCATGTTGAATTCCAGACAGCAGAGAATGGTTCAGGATAACCCCGTAGATAGCTGACATGAAGGTTTGACTCAGGATCCGGAGCAAGTACCCCATCGAAGTAGCGATTGGAACATCTTGCAGTTCCGCATCCGTTTGGACATTGATCTGCAGAATGTTAAAGACGAGGCCGACACCAAAACCTTCAAAGGCCCCCAAGATAAGGAGGAGCCAAAATGGTGAACGCTGACCACCAATCATCAGCCCCATAAAGGCAACGAAGATGGTGAAAGCCCCAATGGAAACCAGTTGGTACTTGTTTAAGCGCTCCTGGACGAATGGGACCAGCTCGGAACCCAAGAAGTTAGTAAAGGCACCAGGGATCTGCGTCATTCCCCCTAGCAAGGCACTCAAGCCAAGGATCCCCTGGGCCCACATTGGAATATAAATAACAAAGGCAATAAATGATCCCCAAATGATGATGAAGAGGAGGAAGTCTAATACCAGTTCATGGTTGGTAAACAACCGACTAGGCACGATGGGATCGGCCGCTTTACGGTCAACCCGTACCATCCAGTAAAGGAGACCACAACCAATAACGGCCAGGGCGGCCACAATCAGTGTTGATATCGTCCCAATCAATTGAACGGCAACCAGGATCAGAATCAGGCTAACCACCAGGAGGGAAGCACCAAGGTAGTCAACCGGCTTCCCAGCTGCTTGCTTCTTGACGTTCTGGTAAAAGATGGCCACGATCGTAATCGCAATCAGGGCAATTGGAATATTGACATAGAAGACCCAGTGCCAGCTCCAGGTATCAACGATCCACCCACCAAGGAGGGGCCCAATGATTGACGCGGTCCCAAAGCAGGCTGATGAAATACCCAGGACGGTCGCCCGCTGCTTCAAATTAGAATAGATTTCGGCATAGACAATGAAGGGGATGGTGTTCATTCCACCAGCACCAATCCCCATTATTGCCCGGGCAATAATAAACCAGACAATGTTAGGTGCTAACCCTTGGAAAACGGCCCCGACCATAAATAATGACGTGGCCGTAATATATGCCTGCTTATTTCCCTTGTGTTCACCATACTTACTCCATAAGGGAGTAGCCACCGCCATCCCAAAGAGGAAGATGGCCACAATCCAGCCCATATATTGAATGGCGTGTAAATCACTGGTAATTGCTGGAAGGGCTGTGTTGACGATCGTCCCATCCATTCCTGCCATAATGTTAGACAGCAGTAATGCGCCCGTCACAATTGTTCTTCGTCGTGCCTGATCCAAATCATCATCTCCAATCACTAATGTAAAGAGGGTGCACCAACTGGTTCACCCTCTTAGTCGTCATATATCGTACCGATTTTTGCTACGTTTGTAAATCATTAATTACTTTTGTACCAATAAATTCCCCAATCGTTGCCAGTCAGCTGTGACCGCTGGTTCTAGTTTCCGGCGGTACAAAACAGCTGCGGGATGGTACATGGGAAAAAGTTTATAGGAGGTAGCAGTCCATTGATAACCCCGTCCATCAGCAGTTGCCTGTTGAATGGGGCGTGTGATCAACTGGCCGTGAAGCTCACCAATATTTGCCTGCGACCCCAGCAACCGTTGCAGGGCAGTATTGCCTAACGGAACAATGATTTTCGGTGCTACCTGGCTTAACTCCCAGTCAAATAATTTAGCAAAGGCCAGTACTTCTCCTTTGGTGGGTGTCCGATTAGGCTTCTTCGTGACCACCTCGCCACTTTGCCGGTCCTGAACGCGCTTAATGGAGAATGGTCGTTGCCGAACCACACTGGTGATGTAGACGGTTTGCCGTGAATAGCCAATGGATTCCACCATCTTCATTAGTTCCTTACCGGAAGCACCGGAAAAAGGAATGTTATGCACTTCCTCATGTCGCCCCGGGGCCTCACCAACTAGCATCAGGTCCGGATGAAGCAAGCCCTGACCAGGCGTAAACCCGGTTAAATTACGGCCAGCTACTCGTTGACGGACCTCATCCAATAAATTCTGGGGATAATCGATTACAACCATGAGCGTGCTCCTTAACCATTGCGGCGCCACTTATGATCGGTCAGGATCCGGGCGGTAATTAGTCCCAGTGGCAAGAAGACAACAATCAGTAAGGCCTTGGTCATCCACAGGGTCCCCACATCAATGGAGGTTAATCCCATGTTGTACATGGCCTGGTACATATAGAGTCCGGGAATCATAATCACGATCGATGGCACAGTAAGGGAAATTTGTGGGTAGTGGAGCTTCATCTTGACAAACGAAGCAATGAGCCCGGCAATCAACGCCCCGATAAAGGCACAAGCACCAGCTGGAATATGTGTCCAATCAACCAGTTCTAATCGGGTCGTGTTAGCGACCGCCCCGATTAGTCCAGCAAGGGCCGCCATTTTTGGCGTTGAGTTAAACATAATGGAGAATCCAAAGACCCCACCGAAACTGGCTGGAATCCGTAACAGGAACAGTGCCAATGGTGACAGTGGCCAAGCAGCTAGTGTCCCTGGCCGCAAGTGAACTGCCATGGCGACAATCCAACCAACAAGGGTTGCGACCACAATGATCGCCACCGCGTAAGTCAACCTTTCCAGGCCCGACCGCATGTCCAGCTTGGAAATGTCGAGACCAGATGTAATGAACGGGAAGCCCGGAATAATGAACAACATGGCCCCAATATAACCCGTTTCATGGCGGTCACTAATGTTGAAAAAGTACTGCATCCCCATAAACGATAGCATGTAGACAATGCAGGCAACCGCAACCGCTAAAGCAATGCAGGCAAACAGGGTGATGTGACGATCGGCAATCTTCCGTCGCACATAATTTCCTAATCCAGCACCAATAAAGCAGCACATCATTTCTACTGGTCCCCCGCCGAGTAAAAAGACGAAGCAGCTACATGCCAAGGCCGCTGCTAAGGCAACGTGAATAGGACTATACTTACCCCGCGAACGGGCAATTTTTTCCAACCGTTGGTGAATCTCACCAATTGTCATATCTTCTCCACGGTCACGGAAGTCGTGGATGAAGCGCTCCATCATCGACAACTTAGCAGTGTTAACCCCCGTTGTCG
>CALVFC010000030.1 GCA_944326735.1 uncultured Limosilactobacillus sp.
ATAGTTGAATAGCGAATTAAAGTGTTGGTGGTCTACTAAGTATGACTCGGTATAAAACGTCATTTAATATTCTCCTTCCTCATTAACAAAAAAGAGTGGGAACGCGATTATTCTCACTCTTATTCTGTTTATAATGCCGCATTTAGCCGAACAGCCGGGCCCAGAAGCCCTTCTTCTTTGGCTTTTCTTCCTGCTCACTAGTACTGTTATTCTCGTCCTGGTCAGCAGCCGTTTCACTCGTTTCTTCGTACGGATTATGTTCGCCAATCCACCGGAAGAATTCAGCGGCCTTAATTTCGACAAATTTGCCCCGCTTACCATTAATACCATCAACACATAACTCGATTGGCAAGGCGTTCCGGTACTTTTCAATACTATCGGCGGTAAAGCCATTGAAGGTGTTTAACTTAGAAATATCAAACAGCAAGCTATGGTCAGAACTGCGGTACTTAAAGTCATCAGATTGGGTCAGGTACAGCTTTGCCCAACGGTTCCGCGAACTTTCCTTGAAGTCATCAACGACCGTCTCAGGGAAGTAGGATGGCACCTCCATGTTAACCATTTCATAGTAATGCTTAAAGATCCGCCGGGTCATGGCAAGGAAGTCTAACCGCCCACTCTCCTGATTGAAAGACCGCCAAGGGGTGTCGTCATCCTCCAGTAATTCGGCCATCCGCATCACAAAGTCCTTGAACAAGGTGTTGTTGAGGGTCTGTCGGACGTTATAGATGTACTTGTTGGCATCACCCTTCTGTGATTCGTCAATGACCTTATCGATTTGCAGGTAGTAGGTCCGCCGCGCAGTTTCCCGCAGCATGGTGAACCCAGAATCATAGTTGGTGGTCCCGATCAGTGGTGCGATAGCGTGGGGATGGTTAACCAATTCGTTCATGGTATCAACCACCAGGTGCCGACTGTACTGGTCCTGTTGGAAGAAGTATGGTTCAATTTCATCCATCAGGACAGGATAAGAAGAGCCTAAGGACATGTAGTGCTCCATTGCTTCAACAGTCTTAGCCTTCTTTTGTGGTGTCTGGGATGGGTAAATGGTCCCAAAGTCAATCAGGGAGCGGTCAGTATTCCATGTCAACTGGTTAATGATCCGGAGTAACGTCGACTTGCCTGAACCAGCCGTAGCCCCTAGAATCAAGAAATTGGGTACATCGTTACCGTCTTCCGGGTTTAAGCTGGCTTTCGAACGAATTTCCCACAGGAATGGCGCTGTGAAGGCGTACAAAATGGCCTCGTAGAACCGCTTACCATAGTTGTCATCGTAGTCAACGACGTATTGTTGGTAGCCCTTCATAACCGCCGCAATGCTCTTTAAGCCGTCTCGAATCTGACTAATGGTGGCAATTTTACCAAACGGAATCGGGTGGGTTCCAGTATCATTTGGTACGAACAATCCACTGGCATGGTTAGCGAGGTTTCTTTCCATTGGACGATCGTATAAGAAGGTCGTGTACTTCTTTTCGGCATCGCGTTGCTGTGGTGACATTCCTGAGACCAGTGCTTCATGAACCTCTTTAGCGATCTTTTCACGAGTCTTTAACTTTGGCTTGGCAGCCCGTGGTGAAACGGATTCCTTCTGCAGGTTGTAAATCGTATCATGCTGTTTAACGGACCGCGCAATGTTTTCCTTGTCCTGCGATCGGTTCGTCGTCACGTCCCGCATTGCCTTGGTAATCATTTCTGGTAAGATATCGTGATCAATATCTTGCTGAACATCGTGTTTGATAATGTCCGTCACGTCTTGCTCAGCAATTTTATCGGTTTGCTCATTATCCAGAATGACCAGTGCGGAACCACTGCCATCTTCACTATCCTTCTTGCTTTCCTCAATTTGTTGTTGAGCAGCCTTTAAGAGGTTGGTTGAAAAGAACGACCGCAATACCGGTTGCAGGTCCTTCTTGAAGTGGTCGGCCAAGTTATTAAACAACATCCGATCATTATCAAAAACCAGGACTTCTTCATATTGATTGTGCTGCTTATCGAATGAGTGCTCATCAAGGTTAACCGAGCCAAGGATCACCCGACAGTCATCGTTATTAGAATTAGACAACAAGTAAAAACGTGAATGGATCACCTGAGTTGGAGCTACTTCAATCTTAAATAGACTGTCGAGGACGTTGCTTTGGTTTTGTGAGCTTAAGGCTGAAAAGAGCTTAGCCGGCTTCTTGTTGGCCGCGGCCAATAAGGAATCTGCTAACGCAACTTTGGTAACCATCTCGTCACTTGAGTACTGGTGATCAGTCTCATTCTGACTAATGGCAATTTCCACTTTCAGAAATTTACTTAAATATTGATTAATAAAGTCAGCGGTAACGTTCCCCGTGACAGCCAGTAACTGGTTAAACTTCCGGGGGTCGAACAGCTGGTGAATTTTCAATGGTGGAGTATCCTGACCATCGAAGGCAATATGAATTTTATTAATATTTGACGATTTTGCCATCTTTCGTAAATCCTTCTCTATCATTAGACATATTACGTTTATTTTCGTTTATTTAACGCTATTTTGCAAGTCGACCTAACATTCCGGTTCACATGGTACTAAAGAGGAACTTTATATTTTGTTAATTATTTCAACCCGAATTGTTCATCTTTTATCAGTAAAATAAAATTAGAAAAATCAATATCGTATGATCACAGATAGGAGGATCTTATGACCAGCAACATTAAACAACGTACCATCAACTTATTAGCCGTGACTGTCCTCGCTACCAGTGCATTGGGTGGTATTGCTGTTGGCCGTGACACGGTCAATGCCGCTACTACCAGCACCAAGCAGATTAAGATTGATGAAAATACTGCCGTAAAAAAATTCAAGCAAAAGTTCAAGGACACCCAGATCAACGAAATCCAACTGGAAACGAAGGGTGGTAAATACCAATACGAAGTTACCGGGTCTGACAAAGATAAGGAGTACACAGCTGACATTAATGCCAAGACTGGTAAAGTAATCAAGACTGAGACCGAACGGCTCGACCAAGATGAACAAAAAGGTAGCAACTTGGACCTCGGCCAATTAATTTCCCGGAAACAAGCTAATAAAATTGCCGAAAAGCAAGTCAAAGGCAGTCATGCAACTGAATGGGTATTAGAAAACGAAAACGGCACCCCTACTTGGGAAGTCACAGTTGTCAAAGGTGGTCAGTCGACCGACGTGAAGATTAACGCCCAGAACAAGCAAGTGTTGCAGGCAGAAAAGGACGACTAACCAGCGTTCGTGCACAATACATTAAAGGTGAGATCAAGGAATCGTCCCTGATCGCACCTTTTTATTTTGGATTTGGTATTTCTAAAGGGTTAGGTCTTTAAGAACTCTGCTACGTTATTTTTAATTAGAATGTTTATTACATATCAATATCTCTAATTACTAAGTGGACCTTCTTTTGGACCTTATTCAAGCAAGAAAGGATCATGGCCATTTATGCTAAAATATTACTTAGAATACCAGGCATTGCAGCCAAAAGAGAAAGGAAATATTACTGATGGATAACGTTTTAACCAAACGCGTGTCATTAATTGAGCTATTCTATGACCTTGTTTTTGTATACATGATTTCCCAGGCGACTGGTTTAATTCACCACCTACATCATGGAATAATCAGTCCGGTAACCCTAGCTATTTTTGCATTGGTCGTGATTGTCTTCATTAATTCCTGGATGGTGCAGATGGTCTTCACTAATCGCTATGGAAAATCGTCGTGGACAAACATCAGCTTTGCGTTTGTTGATATGGCAATTGTGCTTTACATGTCCAATGCCTTCTCAGCCACCTTCGACCGCCACTTAGCGACCTTTTTCACCGCCGCCGGCCTGCTCTCGCTAACGCTTTGTATTCAATATCTGATTGTTTACTTTCAAACTCATGCGAAAGTGGACCGCCAAATTTCACGGGCATTTGCACTAATCCTTAGTATCAGGACAATCACGCTTCTGATCGGTGGGCTGTTTCCAAATAATGTCGGGATCACAATCGCCCTGATCGGGGTGGTCATCAGCTGGATTGGGCCAGCCTTTACCGGGAAATATACCCGCCATCATCCCATCATCTTTTCTCACTTTCTGGAACGACTCACTGCGCTGATTATTTTAATGTTTGGTGAAACGATCGTCGGGATTGCAAGTTACTTTACTCAAGCGCACCTATCGATATTCTCCATCCTCATCTTTGTTAGTGTCGTCAACCTCTTCTTTACTTACATTGATGAATTTGACCACCTTATTAATGAACACCGGAATAAAGAGACTGGTAATTTAATGATCTATCTTCACTATTTCATTCTCTTTGGCATCAGCCTCTTCACGGTATCCCTCCGCTTCATCAGTGAAAAAAGTGCCCAACCGCTATTCACCGCGACCTGCCTGTTCGGTGGACTTGCCCTATTCTATATTGGACTGGTAATTGCCAACCGCTATAATCGGATCGCCATCAGTAAGCCGGTTATCGCCTGCTTTGCTGTAACCACTGTCACTGGTTTCCTGGTCGCGACTGCCCAACCGTCTTTCGCTACCTTCACAGTTACCACCGCGCTTGTGACGTTTCTTAATGCAGGAGCCATCACCATCAACCTGCTAAAACATAATAATTAAATCAAATAGAAAGGGAGTTTCTCGCAAAACTAAGTGCAAGAAACTCCCTTTCTATTTTGCTTATATTACTCTTTCACCAAGTATCGGTAGTTGCCGTAATTTATCTTGTCCAATTCGGTCAGCGGCAGGTCAAACTTTACGAGGTCATCCTGAATAACTTGCGTTGCACCAATTGGCAGAATGGCACATGGCGTGTTTGTTTCAAAGAGGACATGATCAATTCATCCCTCGTTTGAATAAATCCGTTGGTGTTTCCATTTTCGTCATGAACGTTGTGGTATACCAAACTGATTAGTCTGTCCGGAAATTACTTCATCACTTTTTATCGATTTCAGCTATTCGACGTTTCTTTTCTTGTGCCAAGATATTATATTCATCTTGCAAAGATTTATAAATCTTCTCTGCTCGTTGCAAATTATTCTTAGCGATGTCAAGTTGTTCGTCTAGCTCGTGGTTTGAATAACGAGAAGATGATAATTGCGTTTGGAGTGTCTGCCGATACCAACTAATAACGGTCTTATAACTAATAACTCCAGCCTGCTTAAGAGAAGATCCCAGTCGACGAATCTTCGTCTTATTTTCGGCAATTAAGTGAATGTTATGCAGAACTGGACGACTAACGCGGATGGTCCAGTAATTGATCAATGGTCCCGCAAAGAAGGCAATGACAAAAGTTGCTACTCCTACAGAGCCATGGACCAACAGTGCGGCAATCATAAAGGCTATATCTTGAATAACCCGTGCGGTTTTATACTTAATATGAAGTCTTGAAGACGCAATCGGGGCAATTGCATCGTAAGGAGCAACTCCTAAGTCGGCACACATATATAATGATGCACCAAATGTAAAGAGTAGCATTCCAATAACAAGATCACCGATTATCAACATTAATCCCATATGGTGATTGGTGGCAAAAGTATTTTGATACCAAACATTACCGTACTGGATAATATAACCAACAAGGACCATGTTTAAGATTGTGACGATTCCGATCATTGAACGATCAAGAAATAAGACAACCACTAAAATAATTAGGTTAAAAACTAATTGAAAATTACCCAGTCCAACATGAAGCATATTAGAGGCACCAACATTGGTTGCAGTAAACGGTGGTGTACCAACGTGTCCGCCAAGCAGGAAGGATGTTCCAATTGATAAAAGAAAAATACCAATCAAGGACATTAAGACACGTAAACTAACATCTAGAATTTTACCTTTCGGGTCACTTATCAAACTGTTATCCTGATTATTCATCGAAGACTTACTCCTTCATTTGAGAATAGTTAAGTATGCCTCCCAACCCAGCGGAGGACTAACTTAAAGTATTTAAAATAGAGACTGGGTGTTGACTCAGTCTCTGATTGACTTTATTTCAATAACTCTTTTCTTGTTTATTCACTCACGATGACTAACGACTTAATTGCTTGACGCTTGTCCATTGCATCATAAGCTTGCTTGATTTCATCAAGTTTAAACCGCTTAGTGAACACTTTTCCTGGGTGGATTTCACCGTTTAACACGGCATCAAGTAATACTTGCCGATCATAAGTAGTGACTGAGGCCGTTCCACCACGGAGGCCAATGTTTTTACCAAAGAGTTGATTTGCTTTAGGTTCCGTTTCAGGAACGCCAACCCGGCCAATCACAGCACCTGGACGAGCAATTTGGCCAGCCTGCTCAATTGCGCTAGTTGCACCAACACATTCAAGAACTGCATCAACCCCGGCGTTTTCTTCGGTCAAAGCTAAAACATCCTTAACAGCTTGGTCGCCCTTGGTAGAAACAATATCCGTAGCACCGAACTCACGGCCAAGCTTAGCACGATCCTCATGGTGACTTAACAGGATGATCCGCTTGGCTCCACGCAGTTTAGCACCGATAACTCCACAGAGGCCGACCGCACCGTCACCAATAACGGCGACAGTTTCACCGTCTTTTACTTCAGCACTAGTAGCAGCGTGGTAACCAGTTGCCATTACATCGGCAAGGGTCAGAAGGTCATTCAACTGTTCATCTGAATAATCTTCAGGTTGACCAGGAATTTTGACCAATGCCCAACTAGCATTTTCTGTGCGCAGGTATTCCGCCTGGTAACCGGTGGTAATACCACTAGCAAAGTTGCTGTTTAAGCAGTCACTATCAAACCCATTTTTGCAGGCAACACAGTGGCCACAGCCGTGAGTAAACGGGACGATTACAAAGTCGCCTGGTTTAACATTCTTAAAGTTTTCACCAACCGAATCCACAATCCCGATTGCTTCGTGACCAACAACCGTTCCTGGACGGTAAAATTAATGGATACCACGGTAAAACCATAAATCAGATCCGCAGACACAGGCCCGCACAACCTTGATAATGGCGTCATCTGCTGTCTTTATTTCTGGTTTTGGAACTTCCTTAAGTTCAACATCGCCCGGCTTTTCATATACAGTTGCTTTCATAATAAAAAGACTCCTTTCATCAATAACCCATCATTTACGAATAAACTTTTGATCACTCGATGGCATTCCATGTTCATCAGTAACGAAACGTTCAACGCGCATGTGCAGGTCGTACTTTTCTCGTAAGTCAGCGAGTTCCTGCATCATTGGTGACTTGTGGTGAGCATCTAACGCTTTCTGGTCACGCCAACTATCAATTAAAAGAATTGTCTCTGGATCGTGCAGTGGTTGAAAATAATCATAACGTTCATTCCCGGGTTCATTGCGAATCCGTTGCGCAACACCGGTTCGCTCCATTTCATCAGCAAACCGTTTGGCACTGCCGTTCTGTCCGGTATAATAAAGGTTCACTACTAAACTCATCGTGTTACCTCCTTACTTCATAGTGGTCATTTTATTGATTGGCACCTGGACGACCGCCATTCACAATTGTTTCAATTGCTTTAGGATCATGAGGATTGAAAAATTGACTTGCTTTACGATCAAGTTCGCCAATCAACTGCATTTCATTTTCTGACAAGGAGAAATCAAAAGCGTCAATATTTTCTTGGATACGATCCTGGTGAACACTCTTGGGAATAACAATAATGCCTCGTTGCATTAACCACCGGAGGATAACTTGACCGGTAGTTTTACGATGTTCTTGGGCAATCTTCTTGAGAACTGTGTTAGTAAAGATTTGATCTTTACCTTCTGCAAACGGTGCCCAAGCTTCAACCTGAATACCTTGGCTTTGATTGAAACGAAGATTTGCTTTCTGCTGATTCCATGGGTTAGTCTCTAACTGGTTGATTGCCGGCTTGACACTATTAAAGAGCATTAAATTAGTAACCTGATCTGGCGAAAAGTTAGAAACGCCGATTGCGCGTAACTTCCCCGCCTGATAAGCCTTTTCCATTGCTCGCCATGCATTAAAGACATCCCCATATGGCATATGAATCAAATATAGGTCAATGTAGTCCAGGCCAATCTTTGTCAACGAATGGTCAATTGCTTTCTGCGGCTTTATTCCCTGGTAATCCTGTATCCACATTTTAGAAGTAACAAAGAATTGGTCACGAGGAATACCACTATCTCTAATTGCTTTACCAACAGCGGCCTCGTTTCCGTAAGTTGCTGCTGTGTCAAATAAACGATACCCAGCTTTAATGGCATCAGTCACAGCTTGATAGCACTCATGTAAATTATCCATCTGAAAAACACCAAAGCCCAGCTGCGGCATTGTGATTCCATTATTAAGAGTAACTGATTGCATTCCAAGAACCTCCTTGTTAGCTCACTACTTAACATCCTTGGGCAACATCCCCACCGGATTCTGATCAAGGGCACCAACAATTTCATGAGCGGTGTACGGTTCATCGAGGTATTTAACTTCATCGGGGGTTAGCTCAATATCGACAGCCTGTGCGGCATCATCTAGGTATTGGGATTTAGTTGCCCCAACGATTGGCGCTGTGACGCCTTTTGCCCATTGCCAGGCTAAGGCAATCTGCGACATCTTGACATGGTGTTGAGTAGCTAATTCGGCGACCCGTTCAATAATCGGCATATCTTGTTGCTGAGCGTGATCATACTTAGCGCGCTCTGAAGTATCAGTTGCCGTCCGCTTAGAATTTCCTTCCCAGGTTGGCCGCGTGAGGTGACCGCTGGCAAGTGGACTATATGGCATCAATATCACGCCATCCTGCTGGCAGATGGGAATCAGTTCCCGTTCATCTTCGCGATAAAGCAGGTTATAATGATTCTCCATCGCGACGAACTGGTGCCAATCATTCTTTTCAGCGATATGCTGCATATTTTGGAATTGATAACCATACATAGCTGAGGCCCCAATCGCCCGGACCTTTCCCTCTGTGACCAGGTTATTCAAAGCTTCCATGGTCTCTTCAATTGGGTGATCGTAGTCAAAACGATGAATAATGTAGAGGTCTAAATAGTCAGTGCCAAGCCGCTTAAGGGTACCATCGATTTCTCGGTTGATTGCCTCTTTTGAAAGACGACCATCGTTGAAATAGACCTTACTAGCTAAGACAACATGGTCTCGCGGAATCTGGTGTTTTTTCAGTGAGTTACCGATATATTCTTCACTGGTTCCCATCCCATATACATTTGCCGTATCAAAGAAGTTGATTCCAAGACTCAGGGCGTGTTGAACCACTTTATCGGTTTGTTCTTCATCTAAAATCCACCGGTAAGTTTTCATTGCAGGCTTGCCAAAGCTCATCCCGCCAACAGTTAACTTTGAGATTTTAATATCCGTTTGTGGAATATGACTATACTTCATTACTCATCACTTCCTTAACTTAATTATGAAATGATAAGTTACAGATGTTAATTACCTATAGCTAGTACTTATCTACTCATTTTGGGCATAGATATTGTGCTTGAGTTGCTCAATAAATTTTTGGGTTGCTTCAGTCAATGTAGTTCCCTTGGGCCAAATTAGGAATTGCTCTTGGTAGCGCTCGGGAGAAAACGGAATAAACTTCAAATTGGTTGTGGATGGTTGTGGCGCCCCTTCAATACAGACCACGTTACCAATGCCGGCCTGGGCAAGATAACTGACATTGGTTAGCAAGTTAGACTCAGCTACGATGTTCAAATGCTGCCCCTGCACCAATTCATTTAGGTCTTGGTAGAAAAGATCCCGGTGGGGGATGATCAATGGGACATCCACTAACTCTTTTGCAGTAACGACTGAATGCTTGGCTAATTCGTTATCTGGCCGTACTAACAGTCCCCACCGATCCTGAACGGGTAACTCGATAGTATGGTACTTAACCGTGCTAATTGGTGAACTAACTACACCAAGCTCAAGGATTCCCTGGTCAAGTCGTTCCTGGATGTCTTCACCATCGGCGTCATAAAAATCATAGCTTACATGCGGGTACTGTTTTTGAAAACCGGCCAGTGCGGGTATCAACACCTTCGTGGCTTCGGATTCTACACATCCGATGTGAATCGTGCCAGTTAAATCATTGTTACTAATCGTCGCAACCATTTGATTGGCCTGGTCCAGTTCAATCAGTATCCGACGAACCTTCTTTTCATAGGTACTGCCGGCTTTGGTTAGATACATGTGACGTCTTGCTCTAGTAAATAGAGGCGTATTAAGTTGGGACTCAAGTTGTTGAATTTGTCGGCTAAGGGTGGGCTGGGAAATGTGTAATTCCCGTGCAGCCGCTGATATAGTCCCCTGTTTAGCTACAACTAAAAAATACCGTAAAATTCTTGTTTCCATGTTAGCACCTGCGAATAGTTGAATTAGGATGTGGAATCAGTCATGTTCTTAGTGATACTGATATTTCTCCTTGAATACATCTTATCATTACCAATCAGCTGAGTCGCAAATTTAACCAGTGAGGGGATTGTGGTGATGTAGCCTCGCGCTGACTCGCCTTTGGTGGTCAGCACGAAGTCATTCTCATCGCCTGGCCGTAAAAATCCTGGCCGAAGGATGGTGTAGTTAAGGCTACTATTCGTAATGATGTCAGCCGCCTGCCGATTTGCTAGTTGGGCCTGATTATTTGCTAGATTATCCTTACCATCCATGGCATCTGGAATTTCGTTATAGATACCAACAGCCGCAGTAAATATTAGCCGCCGAACATTTGTCTCCGGCATGATTTTGACCAGGTTTTCCGCAACCTGGGGAAGTTGCTTGCCAGAGATCGCACAATAAACCACATTCTGTCCCCGTAACACTTGTTTGAGGATGGTCGGGTCTAATACATCTCCAGATATCGGTCGAGTGCGAGTTTGTGGTGTTAGCTGGTCGGTATGTCTAGCAACTAGGGTCAAATAATTGTCGGTGGTCGTCAATAATTCTTTGGTTAGTGCCGCCCCTAGCGTGCCAGTGGCTCCCAAAATCAATACATTCATAACAACATTCACCCCCTACCATTTCATGGCCGTTTCGACTAGGTGAGGGTCTTCGGAATTTCCGATCAACGGCTGCTGTTTGTCAAGGGACATGATCGTCTGCAGTTCCTCATCTGTCATTGTAAAATCAAAGATATCGATGTTTTCCTGAATATGTTTTGGGCGGGTACTCTTGGGGATGACAATGACCTTTTCCTGGCTGAGGTAGCGCAGCAATATCTGGGCCGGAGTCTTACCGTATTTCTTGGCCAGGGATTCAATCACTGATTCTGTATACATGTGGTTTCGCCTACCCTGCCCTAGCGGCGCGTATGCCATGATTTGCACACCATACTTGGTCATCCATTTACGAGCTTTCTGCTGCTGACAGTAGACATTCGTTTCAACCTGATTAATAGCGGGAACGACCTTATTAAACGAGATGAGGTCGACAAGCCGGTCTGGTTCGAAGTTAGATACGCCAATGGCACGTATCCGCTTCTCCTGATAGAGATTTTCCAAATCATGCCAGGCGTGATAATAGTTACCAAATGGCCAATGGAGGAGGACCAGGTCGAGGTAATCGGTATTTAGCTTGCGCATGGATGACAGGACAGTATCTCGTGCATCGTCATATGACTTGAAATTGACCTTGGTGACAAGGAATATATTACGCCGATCAATACCACTGTCCTTTATACCTTGACCAACTGCTTCCTCATTCCCATACGCTTCTGCGGTATCGATTAGTCGATAGCCTGCTTTAATGGCATTGCTGACTGCATCCGCACATTGCTGGCCGGTAAGCTGAAAAGTACCAAAACCCAGTAGCGGCATTTTGACGTCATTATTTAGCGTGATGTATTCCATTGTAAGATCTTCCTTTCAAAACAATGCTTAGCTACTTGTGCTAACATTAAGTATAGTTAGTTCGTGTAACTCGAAGTCAATCATTACGCTAAGGAGACCCAGATGACCTATTCACTAAATGAATTTGCGACCATGTTCAATGTTACTGAATATACCCTGCGCTACTATACTGATATTGGTATCTTGCCGTGTACGCGTGATGGGCGTAATCGCCGCATCTTCAGCGAGAAGTCACTCAATTGGATGCAAGGAATTACCTGCTTGAAAGGGTGCGGAGCTTCGATAGAGGACATACAAGAGTACTGTCAACTGTGTAAGCTGCCCGAGTCACGGGAAAATCTGCAGAAACGGTACCAAATCATCCTACGACAGCGCAAGAGAGCCAATCAACGGCTGGCAGAAGCACAGGCCACTGTTGATTATATGAATCACAAGGTGCGACATTATGAGCAAATCCTGGCAGGCTCTATTCCTGATGATACCAATCCTCAAAAATGGACCAGAGATCATCGACCGACCATGCATTCGCTCAAAGAAAAAAACTGAATTATCCAGATTTACATTCAATAATAGCCTGCAACTAATGACTGTTAAGATCGTTAGCGCAGGCTATTATCTGTTTAAATAAACGCCTAACTTGGTGGCTATCTCCTGTTCCACTCCCCTCTTTGCTTATAAAAGACATTATTTATCTAGCCTTTGAAAAATTTACCATCTGTTAAACTCATCCTCGCTTTTTAATTCAACAAGTGCTAAAATATTGCACAATTAAAATTTAATGAGAAAAGGAGGATGCCATATGGATAGCAAATCACAGGTTGACCTTTTCAAACAGTTAATCAAGATTAATACCGTTAATGGTAACGAACTTGCC
>CALVFC010000031.1 GCA_944326735.1 uncultured Limosilactobacillus sp.
CACTGGAATTAGGTGACTACGAAATTGTCATCATGAGTACGAACAAGACCCACTCATTAGCTGGTTCTAAGTACAACGAACGGGTTCAACAATGTGAAGAAGCCGTTAAACGCTTGAACAAGAAGCTCCACATTAACAAGTTGGGTGAAATTGATTCTGACACCTTTGATCAATACACTTACCTGATTAACGATGACACCTTGTTACGGCGGGCTCGTCACGCGGTTAGTGAAAACGAACGGACTAAGAAGGCCATTGATGCTATGCAAAAGGGTGACCTTGAAGAATTGGGTCGCTTAATCAACGCTTCCCACGTTTCATTGAAGTATGACTACGAAGTTACTGGTAAGGAACTTGACACCTTAGCAGAAAACGCTTGGGATCAACCAGGCTGCTTGGGTGCACGGATGGTCGGCGGTGGTTTCGCCGGCTCCGCAATTGCGATTGTGAAGAAGTCTGAAGCCGATAACTTCAAGAAGAACGTTGGTAAGATTTACAAGGATAAGATTGGTTACGACGCCAGCTTCTATGACGCTGAAGTGGTGGATGGACCACATAAGTTGTAAAGAGTGCGAGCCAGCAGAGAGCTTGCGGAAGGCTAGCGATTTCTCCTGACGAAGGCGTTGCACGCCTAGGAAGGAGGTCGCTAGCTCTAGCAAGCTCCTGGCGAGCACGTTTCGACACAGCTGCATTAGAAGCTACTGCCCACGTTTCGACTCGGTTGCAGTACAAGTTTCACCTGATTTTATTCATCAATAATTCAATAAGTGAGGAAAGTAGAATATGAAGTTAATTGAAAAGTTTGCTGATCAAATCATTGATAGTGGTGCTTACAAGCCCCTCGATAAAATCTACGTTATGAACAAGATTCGGGGATTTGTTGGTGATGAAGACGTTGATGCCACTGACGACAAGCCAGTTGTTGCCCAATTGGTTGACTTGGCCGTTAAGCGCGGCAAGATCGAAGACGGTCAAACTGAACGTGAAATTCTAAATGACCAATTATACGATCTGCTGACACCACGTCCATCAGTTGTTAACGAAACCTTCTGGGAAAAGTATCAACAATCTCCTGAAGAAGCAACGAACTGGTTCTACAACTTAATGACCAGCAACGATTACGTTAAGGTTGCGGCCATTAAGAAGAACATCGTCTTTGACAAGCCAACCAAGTACGGTAACCTGGAAATCACCATTAACCTCTCCAAGCCTGAAAAGGATCCTAAGGCTATTGCCGCTGCTGCTCATGATACGAAGAAGAAGTACCCCCAATGTGCTCTTTGTATGGAAAACGAAGGTTACAAGGGTCGCTTAGGACAAGCTGCACGGTCTAATCACCGGGTTATTCGGATTAACGTTGGTGGCCAAAAGTGGGGCTTCCAGTACTCACCATATGCTTACTTCAACGAACACTGCATCTTCTTAGATAGTAAGCACGAACCAATGCACATTAATCGGCAAACCCTGATTAACTTAGTTGAAATTGAAAAGCAGATTCCAGCCTACTTTGTTGGTTCTAACGCTGATTTACCAATCGTTGGTGGATCCATGCTGGCTCACGAACACTACCAAGGTGGTCGGCACAGCTTCCCGATGATGAAGGCCGAAATCAAGAAGCCATTGCACTTTGACCAATACCCAGATGTTACCGCCGGAATTGTTAACTGGCCAATGAGCGATATTCGGTTGACGAGTGCTGATACGACGCAATTAATCAACCTTGGTTCCCACATTATTGATGTTTGGGATCACTATGACGATGAAAGCCTTTCTCTAAAGGCCTTTGATGGCGATACCCGTCACCACACTGTCACCCCAATTATGCACCGTGATGGCGCTAAGTTCGTCCTCGACTTAGTATTGCGTGATAACAACACCAACAAGGATTACCCACTGGGGATCTTCCACCCACACAAGGAATTGTGGCACATCAAGAAGGAAAACATTGGTCTGATCGAAGTTATGGGTCGGGCAATTCTGCCAGCACGGCTGAAAGACGAATTAGCAGAAGTTAAGAAGTACTGGTTAGGTGAAGAAAACAACATTGCCGAAAGTCACTTGCCATGGGCAAAGCAAATTGCTGCTAAGATGGAAATCACTAAGGACAACGTTGACGAAGTGATGGAACAAGAATTAGCCAACGTCTTTGCTAATGTCCTGGAAAATGCTGGTGTCTTCAAGGATGATGAAGCCGGTAATGCTGGCTGGGACCGGTTCATTGCGCAACTTTAATTTTGGTCTAGACAAAACGGGCAAATCGTTTTAAGATACAAAAACAAATAGTAAACTTTTAGTGAAAGAAGTGAGTTAGATGGCCGCGACCTTACGTGATATCGCAAAACAGGCGGGGGTTTCCATTGCGACAGTTTCACGGATCCTAAATAACGATGCAACTTTGTCAGTAAATGAAAACACCCGTCAGCGGGTCTTAGCAACTGCTGAGGACTTAAACTATACTAAACACAAACGGACGCGGACCGACCAAGTGCAACGAGTAGCAATCGTTCAGTGGTACTCACTCACTCAGGAGCTCGATGACTTGTACTACATGGCTATCCGGATGGAAATTGAACGGGCTGCCCAACAAAAGGGCATTGCCACCGTGCCAATTTACCAAAACGACTTAGAAAAGATTCCTAGTAATGTTACGGGAATTATCGCCATCGGTAAGTTTAGTAATTCGCAAGTTCAAAAGCTCCGGCTGGTTACTAATAACATTGTGTTTGTTGATTACGATAGCCTATCTGCAGGTTATGATTGCTTGGTACCTGATTTTGAAAACGCTGTTCACTCTGTAGTGAATGAGTTTTTGAATGAAGGAATTGAAGATATTGGGATGATTGCAGGAACGGAAACGACGACTGACAACGAAATTGTGCCAGACCTTCGTCTCCAGTACTTCGAGCACGACCTTAAGAAGCGCGGGATCTTTCATCCTGAATTTATCTTCCCTGGGGATTACAGCTCAATGTCGGGATATAATGCCATGAAGAAGGCAATCGCTGACCTCGGTGATCGCCTACCACATGGGATCTTCATTGCTAACGACCCAATGGCAGTTGGGGCCCTAAAGGCTGTCCAGGAGGCTAAGATTGCCATCCCAGACCGGTTAGCATTGATTTCATTCAATGACACCGCGTTGGTTAAGTACGTTTATCCAAGCATGTCCGCTGTGCATGTTGGCACTGACGAAATGGCTCGGGCGGCTGTTGAAGTGATGGCTAAACGCCTGGCCCATCCCGCTAGTGATCCATTTAAGACCGTTGTCGGCACGCATTTAATTAAGCGGCAAACAACGAAATAACAACAACTTAGATTAGGTATATAAAGTCAAGTTAACGACTGCTGAAATACCACCATATCTAAATAGAATAATAATTTAAGCGGCTTGAGTGCAGAATATTCTGCGCCCAAGCCGCTTTTAATGTATACGTTGAGTATTGAAATACTTAAAAGACCCCATTTGATGATTATTCTAATTTTGCCAATAGTTAAGATACACGAACACTTATCCTTTATTAACAAATACCCTTTTTTGTCAATAATTAAAAAGATTACGAAATAGTATTATTGACAAAATGAACATTTTGTTGATAATTAATTAGAACAAGAAACAGGATAATTTTCAAAAGAGCCTTTTGTTAATTATGGGGCAAGGAAAGCGAGAGTAAATATGGTTAAAGGATATCATTCATTATCTAGAGAAAAGTATCTTCATAAGCCTCGCGTGATAAGTCAAGAAGAATTAGACCAAATTTATCAATCACGCTTGAATGGAGTTAGCACATTTAAAACAAATTTATACCCACTTTTAACTAATAAGAGTGGCAATCAAACAAATAAGTATCCATTGTTTTTCGTTTATTTGCCAGATATTGTCAGGTTAGAAAGCAATTTAAGAGAAAACTCCAATCAAATTAAAGAACTTGCTAAAGAATTACCTGGAATTGCCAAACAACAATTTTTGGATTCATTATTGGTTTCTGAAATTACTTATACTAATAAAATAGAAGGTGTATAAACTGATCGTGGAGAAATTAGTACAATTATTCGTGAAAATGAAACGAATCCGCGGCGCCCTTCTCATAAAAGACTGCAGTCGACGATAAAAATGTATCAAGAAACTCAGAACGGACATTTGATTAAAATCGAAAAGCTGAAAGACTTTCGGGATATTTACGATAATTTGTTAAAAGGAGAGATTGAGACAGACAAATTGCCTAATGGTAAGCTATTTAGAGATAAGTTGCCAGAAGGAGAGAGATTGAGAATTGGGGATGCACTTCACACGGTTCATGTTCCTCCACAGACTTAAGAAGCGATCAATGAATCTTTAACTAGCTTAATAGAGTTTATGAACAATGACGATGTGCCGTCAATCTATAAGAGCCTAATTGCTCATTTCTTTTTTGAAAATACTCATCCCTTTTTAGATGGTAATGGGAGAATGGGAAGATATTTATTGTCGACCTACATTTCACACAAGTATGATCACTTTACTGGCTTCTCTGTTGCTACTGCCATTCATTCACGTGTTCAGACATACTACAGAATATTTAAAGAGGCTGATCAAGCAGAAAATTATGCGGAGTTAACGCTTTTTATTCTCGCAATGTTAAAAATATTAGTTGCACAACAAGAAGAGATTGTAGCTACCTTAAGTGATGACAAGGATAAATTAGTACAAGTCATTGGTGACATTAATAAACGAATAAAAGCACTTAATAATGAGTATGATAAAGAAGCAATTTATTCTGTACTTTTTTATCTAAGTGAATCTAAACTTTTTGCTGGAAATAAAAAGTTAGGAATTGTGGATAACAATATTATTCAGTTGAATTCTAAAGACAATGGAATTTCAATTAGGAGAACTAAGGCCGCTATTGATCAACTGGAACGAATGAATTGGATTAGAAAAATTAACGCTAGACCCAAGCAGCATGAATTGAGTATATAAAACGAGTTCACTTGTGCCATTCATTAGGACGCCGCTTAATGAACGTCCTGAAAATGGTGTTGATTCTCTGCTATACTGAACTTTTCTTCTAAGCATATAAAATGCTCTCCAAGATTAATTTTATTCTTAATCTTTGGAGAGCATTATTTTATTTTCAGATGTAATTATTTAACCTGATAAACTGGTTGACCGTTCATCCAGGTTTCCTTAACCCGGACGTTTTGCAGGTCATCGTGATCAACGGTGAAGATGTCCTTGTTAAGGATGACAAAGTCAGCGGCTTTCCCAACTTCTAGCGTGCCGTTATCATCAAAACCACCAATCTTTGCGCCATCACGAGTATAGCCTAAGACTGCTTGCGGAACAGTGATGGCCTCTTCAGGGTTCACCAGATCGCCGTTAGCGGCCTTCCGGGTGACTGCTGCATAAATACTGTAGAACGGGCTGTCTGGCTCTGCCCACGGCGTACAAGGGGCGTCAGAGCTAAGGCCTAACATTGCTCGTGAATGTAACATCGTCTTGACCCGGTAAATGAGCTTGAACTGGTCAGCATTTAAGTAGTTCCGGTAGGATTCATCCTCAGCGAAGAAGAAGATTGGCTGGGTAACCAGGGCGTACTTCATCTTGCTGTGGGCAATCTGGTCAAACATGTGGTCATTCATTAAGGAGGCATGTTCAATCCGGACAGACGGCATTTCAGGCAACCATGGGTCCAGGTCCTTAGTAACGTCGATCACTGTTTGAATAGCCTGGTCACCCATGGCGTGCACAGCTAATTGCAGCTTATTATCACGCGCCATCTTAACGGCCCGTTGTAGTTTCTCCGGTGAAGTTAAACTAACGCCCATTTTGCCTGATGGATAAGGAACTGAATTATTGGCAGTTTCACCCGAAACAGAACCGTCCATGAAGACCTTAATACCAGCAACCCGCAGTTGGGCATCCCCACTTGGCTGCAGGCCCTTTTGAGGGTCAATTTCATCAAAAACATAGTAGATTGATGCCTTAGGCTTAAAGCCGCGTTGCACAGCGTCCTGGTACAATTTTAGGGTCGTATAAGGTTTCATCCGGCCCATCATTTCACCAATTGCGACAATTCCGTTTTGCAGGTAGTGGTGCGAACTGTTAACCATGTTTTGTACATCGTTATCGTAGCTCTGAGCGGACTTAGCCCGAATAAGTAGTTGTGAAGCAGCAACTTCCCGCATGAAACCGGTTGGCCGACCATTGGCATCCCGTTCGATTTTACCGCCAACCGGGTCGGGGGTATTCTCATCGATGCCCGCCAACTCTAATGCTTTCGAGTTACCGACTGATGAGTGACAATCAGACCGGTAAATGAAGATGGGCTGATCTGTTGAAACGGCATCCAGGTCGTCACGGTTAGGGCTGCGGTGTTCAGCTAACTTGGTTTCGTCAAAGCCCCAGCCTTCGATCCATGTATCAGGACCCTGCCCATAAGCGGGCGAGTGGCGGAGGGCATCTTGCATTTCCTTAATGCTGTTAACGTTTGGCGGTGTGCATGCTACCCCATGTAAGGCATCAGCAATGTACTTGGGGTGCGTATGACAGTCAATGAGGCCCGGCAATACCGTTTGTCCATGAAGGTCGATAACGTCGCCTTCAGGAGTTGGGTCGTTACCAATCCACTTAATACGTTGCTGATCATCGACAATCATCCCGTTGGCAAAGTCAGTTTCAGACGTGCCCACGAAAATCTTACCGTTAATAAAAGTCTGTGACATTCTTAATCACGATCCTTTCATTTTTTATAATTCAAATGGTGATGTAATTGAGGAAAAACATGGTGGTCGGACCAACCAATTAGGTACCCCTGGGTGAGGACATTGTAGACCGTCCCAAAGTTGACCGCTACTAGACGGTGAGCACCAATTGCCGAAACAATCACGATCAGAATCGGCGGCACGTAGCTAGCCCACTGTGACCACACTGATGAACCGTGCATAAACCGAAATCGGAGAATGTACGGGAAGTCATCGTTAGGGTGCATGATGAGGTTAGCACGCTGGTAAATAGAAACGGCCACCGCAATTCCGAACAGGCCAATAATATCGAGAATCACCCGCCACCAGATATTCAGATGAGGAACCCCGATGTAGTTAAAGAACTCCGCAAACCATTGCAGGATGTAACTGAAGGGCAAAATATACAGTAGATTCCGAATGAGGCGGAAATAATCGAAGCGCCTGAGTAACAAGAGGTTCGTCAGGGCGACGGCAATTCCTTCCAGAAACAATGTATTCCCTAATGACCAGTGAACCCAGTTGCTTAAGTTCGCAGCAGAAGCCGTCCAAATAGCACTCCCCATGTTAGTGGAGACAGTCAGCCCGTTAGAACAGGCATTTATAATAATTGAAATAGCTAGGAATACCCAGCGACCAGTCAGACTATTCGCCCATTGTTTGGACAAAATGACACCTTCTCATTAATTAAACTTCCTTTACTATCGTAACCGAATTTGTGAATAAATTGAACCGCTTTCAGCAATAAAATTAAAGTGAATAAAGTGCACTAACTGCAGTCGAGCGTTCGTCTTTTGTAAAATAAAATTAATATTATTCGTCAATTTACGCTTAAGTTGTGCTAAAGTAGAACAAGATAACTTAAGGGAGATTGATTTGATTTGAAAAAATATCGAATAACCCGTCTTAGTATGGGTTGGCAAATAATGATTGGGCTAGTCCTGGGGATTATCTGCGGAATGATTTTTTATCATAATTCCACTGCCATTACAGTTATGCAGAGCCTCGGGACGATTTTTATTCGCCTGATTCAAATGATCGTTATGCCGATTGTCGTATCATGTTTGACCGTCGGGATTGCAAACATGGGCGACCTGAAGAAATTGGGGCGGATTGGTGGAAAGACATTAATCTACTTTGAAGTATTAACAACCATTGCTATTTTACTGGGACTCCTGGTTGGTAATATTACCCACCCGGGAACCTTTATTGATATTCATAAACTGCATGCCACTAATATTTCACAGTATATGTCAACGGCCAAGTCTGCTGCCCATAACAGTGGCTTTTGGCAGATTATCCTTTCGATTATTCCAACCAACATCTTTAAGTCCATGGCAGATGGTGAAATGATGCCTGTCATCCTGTTCTCCGTCTTCTTTGGGCTTGGAATTGCCGCGGTGGGTGATAAGGCGAAGATCCTCGTCGATGTCCTTAACGGGGTGTCAGAGGTCATGTTCAAGGTTACCAACTGGGTAATGAAGTTTGCCCCAATTGGTGTCTTTGGCTTGATTGGAATGACGATTGCTGAAATGGGGATTAGCGCGTTGCTACCGTTAGGGCTATTTATTGTCATTGCTTATGCGACGATGTTGATTTTTATTATTGTTATTCTGGGAATTACTGCTCATATCTTCCACCTGCGTTATTGGAAAACGATGCATGTTATTCTTGATGAAATTATCCTGGCCTTCACCACGGCTAGTTCTGAGGTCACGTTGCCACGGTTAATGCGGAAAACCCAGGACATGGGGGTTAGTCAAGGGATTGCCTCCTTCGTTATCCCAACTGGTTACACTTTCAACCTTGATGGATCGGCAATCTACCAGTCATTAGCAGCGCTCTTCTTAGCGCAAGCGTATGGCCTGCACCTATCTCTTGCCCACCAGCTAACCTTGTTACTGGTCTTGATGATTACAAGTAAGGGGATGGCCGGTGTGCCGGGGGCATCATTTGTTGTCCTGCTGGCATCTGTTTCTACGATTGGTGTACCGATTGCGGGATTAACCTTTATTGCCGGCATTGACCGTTTTGTTGATATGGGACGGACCGCGGTCAACGTGGTCGGCAACTCAATTGCGACTTTGGTAATCGGTGAGTCCGAACATGAATTGAACCGCGAACAATATAACGAATACCTCGATAATTACGGAAAAAATAAGTAGATACTAAAAAGACCTGCCAATTGACGGCAGGTCTTTTTAGTATCTATTCATTATCTTCTGGTGCTTTAAGCTGGACTCCTCGGTGTTCAACGCTCGTGGAGAAAACAATCTGCGTACTGGTCTTTCCAAACCGTTGCTGGATTTGGTTGATAAACTGGTCCAAGTCAGCAGTGGAGGGGAAGACAACCTCCATAACCTCGGAGAAGTCCCCAGTCACACAGTTACATTCAATCACATTGGGGATAGCTTGAACATAGGGGTAGAATTCAGGCTTTTGACGTGGTTCAAGTTGGACTTGAACAAACGCCTTGACATGAAAATTGATTTTTTCAAGGTCGATGCTTGCCTGATAGTTCTTAATAATGCCAGCTCGTTCCAATTTATTGATCCGGGCGGCGATGGCTGGTGAGGAAATGAAACATTCCTTCGAAAGCTCCTTCAAGGAAGCACGGGCGTTTGTTTGAAGGATGTTGACAATTTTACGATCGATTTTGTCCATACTAATGTGTTCACCTGAATTCTGGTCTGATTTAAAAATAGTTAAAATATCCTAATGAAATCTTAATCTTATTTATTGATGATTGTAAGCGATATGGGAAAACAAGTCAAATCCTTTTAGAAAATGAGTTGCTGACAAGATTGTGAAAATAGTGCTTATCGATATCTCAACAAATGTTATAATAATACTAAATGGATTAGATGTCCGAATGGAGGCTCTATTATGAATCAAGAATATGAAAACATCCTAGTGCCAGTGGATGGCTCTAAGGAAGCTGAATTAGCATTAGGCCGTGCCATTGCAGTTGCTAAGCGTAACGATGCTCATATCGACCTGTTAAACGTAATCGATACACGGGCAATGGCTTACAACTTTGCTGGTATGTCTGATGGCAGCATTGCTTACCAATTAGTTGATAAGTCCAAGCAATACCTTGATGACCTGTTAAAGAACGTTAAGGAGAAGCAGGGCTTTGACAACGTTGACATCCACATTCGTCTGGGGAACCCAAAGACCATTATTTCATTTGATTTCCCTCGTGACCACAAGAACGACATGATTATCATGGGTGCTAGTGGTTTGTCACGGATGCAACGGGCGATCATGGGATCAGTTACCTCATATGTTAAGCGGAACGCTCCTGTTGATGTGCTGGTTGTTCGGACGGCCGTTGACCAAGTTAAATAATAATCACACAGATATTAATATATATAAGCGGGCAGAGCTGGTTACAGTTTCTGCCCGCTTTCTTATACACGCAAAAACGGGATGCAACAATGATTGTCGCATCCCGTTTCTGTGAGAGAAAGAATGTATTAATGGTTAAGGATTACTTTTCGGCATCCTTCTTGGTAACTTCCATTACGTTATCCTTAGCAGTGACAGTCTGGCCAGCATCAACTAATTGCTTGAAGTCAAATTCTTCACTGTTCGTAACGGTAACGATAACAGTATCATCAAGGCCAGCCTTCTTAATTGTTGGGTCCCAGAATTCCATTAATTCTTGGCCCTTATCAACGTGTTGACCCTTGCTGAAGTAAGTTACAAAGCCAGTACCGTGTAACTTAACTGTGTCGATCCCAATGTGGATCAGCAGAGCGACACCGGTATCAGAAACTAACCCGACAGCGTGCCGCGTTGAGAAGGTTGCCCGAACAGTACCACTGAATGGGGCGTAGACCTTACCATCAGATGGCTTGATAGCAAATCCTTGACCCATGTTTCCATTGGCGAATGCTGGATCGCTAACGTTCTTAAGGTCAACAACCGTACCAGCAACTGGTGCAGGAATTTCGGTAACACCAGGCTTAGTAGGTGCAACTTCTTCGGCAGCAGTATTGTCGTCAGAAGTCTTGTTGAATTGCTTACCCCAAGTTTGTTCCAATTCAGCAACGATCTTGGCGTGCATCTTTTCATCCAACTTAACTTTCCGGTTGAAGATTAAGACAGAGATAACTAAGAGAATAGCAGGAGCTAAGAACATCACTAACTTGAACTTCATAACACCGGCAGCGGAAACAGTTGATGCAGTAGCACCAGCAGTCATTCCGGCAGCGATGGCCGTTGGTCCGATAATCCAACCAGAAACGGCCCCAGCGAACTTATCAAGCAGTGGACGAACAGACAGCGTTAATGATTCATCACGGTGTCCTAACTTCAACTGACCATATTCAACAGAGTCGGTAATGGTCATCAAAACAACTAAGAATACCAGTGGTTGTGGAATGAAGAATAATTCAGCACCAACCAGAACAAGAGCTAATGATTGACCAGCGAAGGCGAAGACCAACAGACCTAATGCTAAGACAGCAATAGAACCGTAGAACAGCTTCCGCCGACTGATCTTACTAGTGAACAGTGGGAATGTTAAGACGGAGATAACACCGACAATGGTGTTCAAACCACCAAGAATTGACAGCGCCTTAGAATCACCAAGAATGTAGGTGAAGTAGTAGGTTTCCATTGAGTTCACCATGGTAATACCAGTAGTGTAGAACAAGTAGGACATGGCGATTGAGAACAATTGGTCGTTCTTAATCAAAATCTTGAAGACATCTTTCAGCTTCGTTTGTTCCTTGTTTTCACGAAGTAATGATTTCTTTTCCTTGGTACCGAGACCAACACCGATAGCAGTGATGGCAGCTACGGCAGCAACGATTGCAGCGAAGATGAACCAACCACGGTCATCACCAGTACCACCGTTTTGCTTAACGGAGAAGAACAGAACCATTGGCATGATAACCAAGGTAACAATCTGTGCACCAACAGTTGAACCAACCCGGGCAAACGTAGCAATCTTATCACGTTCGTGTGAGTTGAATGACAGTGCTGGTAACATGGACCAGAAACCAACATCATTGAATGAATAGAAGATATCCATCACAATGTACAAAATGGCAAACAGAACCAAGTACAGGTAAGGGCTGGAAACACTCAAACCACCCATTGGTGTAAACAGTGCTGCCAAGATGACGGCTGAAATAATTCCACCGCCGACAACCCATGGCTTGAACTTACCCCAACGTGTGTTAGTCCGGTCAATGGCGTTCCCGATCATTGGGTCGATTAACAATTCAATAATCCGCAGAACGGCGATGATCGTCGTAACAATCAAAACCATGTGATCATCAAATGCTTTGTTACCAGAGTTAAACAAGTGACTGGTAACGTACATAATAAAGTAAGTAGAGAGTAAGGCATAGAAGGCATCGTGTCCGAAAGCACCCATCGAGTAGGCGAAACGAGCACGGCCAACATGTTCATCGCTCTTGTGACTATCCATTATTGACTCCTCTTTTCTGTAGCTACTTTGAATAAGTATTCGATTATGATGTTAAGCGCTTACATAAAAATTGTCAACAAGATTTTAGTAAAATTTTACGAATTAAGTTAATCTTAAGAAATAAAAAGGCCGCGAACGGCGGTCTTATGCGATTTCTATTTTTACGACAAAATTATGTGAATTTGTTAATTATGTTAAGTCAATTATTCGAATAGTCGTTTTCCACTGGTTAATGAATGTGGTAGCTTGCCATTCATTATGGCGTTTGTTTTTAACACCAACTGCTTGGTGATAGTACGGAACGTGATTAATCCTTTGTGTAGGGTGAATCCCGTGGAGGTGTCCATAAAATACCCCCGCTACATTGGTATCACTCTCCAGAAGCTGGCC
>CALVFC010000032.1 GCA_944326735.1 uncultured Limosilactobacillus sp.
AGAACTAGACCAAAAGCCAAAGTGGCTTAGTCTAGTTCTCAAAAATCTCTTCATCCTTACCGATTGACAAAGAGCCGAATGAATTAACCTTACAAATAACTTAAAATAAAGCCTCTCAAGTTCAGCTGTTTTGAACCTGAGAGGCTAAATATTATGAATGATTGAATTTATATTATTGGTGGCTTTCACCGAGTTGATTGAGGAAAGTGGCTAAATAATAACTTCCTTCTGCGTAATCACTGAGGCGAATGTGTTCATTAGGAGCATGCGGACCACTCTTCGCGTAATGAACACCAACCATTACTACTGGCAGATTAAGTGTTTCTCCAAATGGTTGAACCGGTCCGCCTCCTGCTGTATTCGGGACAAACTTTGTCATTGGACCATATACAACCCGAGCAGTTTTGAGTGCTTGTTGGACGAACGGGTCGTTCATTGGTGTCCGCCAAGCATCTTCCGCGACATTAAGGTGTACTTCAAAATCATCATAGCCATTTACTCTTAACTGCTCTTTAAGTAATTCCATTACCTTCTTGGGTTCTTGGTTAGGTGCTAATCGACAATCCAGTTTGGCACTTGCTTCCTTTGGAACAATTGTTTTAACCCCAGCGCCTTCATAACCAGCAGAAAGGCCATTAATTGTCAGGGTCGTTCCGTTAATCAACTCCTCACGGGGGTGATTTGTAACCAGTGGTCGCTTTAGTCCATAGGTTTCTTTAACATTATCTTCGTCAAAATCCATTTCATCAACGGCAGCCTTTTCGTCAGTTGTTAAAGGTTCAATATCACTATAAAAATTCTTCACGGTGATTCTCCCCGTGTGAGGATCGCGGAGAGAACCTAAGCCCTCTAACAATCGCCAAGCAGCATTAGGAACATAACTTGCCAATGATGAGTGAATATCAGCGTTCGCCGTTTTAACTTTAATATCAAAACTGACAATGCCCCTGACACCTGCAACGACTTCAAAATGGTCTACCGAGTTTTTGCCGCCGCCTTCCCAAATACAAGCATCTGCTTTTAATTCATCTTGGTGAGCATTGACATATAGCGGGACATGCCGACTGCCAGTTTCTTCCTCCCCTTCAACGAAAAACTTAAGATTGACGGGTAAACCACCATGCTCATTAAAGTATTTAACAACACCAAGGCGAGCCATTAATTCACCTTTATCATCACAAACACCACGAGCTACCAATTTTCCGTCCTTTTCGGTGGGCTTAAAGGGTGCCGATTTCCATTCGTCTAATGGTTCAGGTGGTTGAACATCATAATGATTATAAAAGAGAACGGTATAATCACTATGGCCATTAAATTCGGCAAAAACAACCGGGTTGCCACCCTGGTCATCCCATTTAGTTGCGGTTTTAGCTCCTAAATCTTTAAAGGTTTGCACTAACCAATCACTAGTTTCATTAATCCCCTTGTTTTGTGCAGAAATACTTGGATGTTCTAGATATTCTTTAAAATCATGCCAGTGGTCAAGGGCATATTCCTCAACCTTATTACGGTTTAGTTCCATTGGTTTTCACCTCCTAGAATTTTTGCTGACCATGCTGATAAACCTTTTTATCAACCTGTTGAACAGCACTAACATCAGCTAATGGGTTCTCCTTCAAAACAAGGAAATCGGCAAATTTGCCCTCTTCCAAACTTCCATAATCCTTATCAACCCGCAATAAAGTTGCAGAGCCTAATCCAGCAGCATGTAGTGCTTGATAATTCGTTGCCCCAGCCTTGACCATCAAACCGAGTTCCAACGGTGCATCTTTAAATTCATTAAAGGGCGTCCCTGAATCAGTTCCAAAGGCAAGGTTAACACCCGCTTGAAGTGCACGACCAACATTTTCAAAAAAGTCATCTAAGAAAGCTTCCGCTTTATCTAACATATATTGAGGAAGCTTGCCTTGACCAAATTTAGGAATTGTGTAACCAGCAATTAACGTTGGGGTCAAGTAAGTTCCCTTTTCTTTCATTAATTCAACATCTTCTGGTCGTAAGTAACAGCCATGTTCAACTGAATCAACCCCGGCAACAATTGCATTATGAATACCCTTTGCTCCTTCAGCATGGGCGGCAACCGTCATGTGTTTAGAGTGTGCTTCTTTAACCGCCATTGTTAATTCTTCCAGACTTAATTCGGTATCATCAACCTGGTCAGTTGCTGACATAATTCCACCAGTTGACATTACTTTAATATTTTTGGCGCCTTCCTTGAAAGCTAACCGAACCGCATGACGCATTTCTTCTGGAGAATCAACGAGGTATCCCCAAGTAGTTTCACCATGCTCACCTTCTGTAAAATCACCATGTCCACCAGTCATCGACATTGGTCGACCAGAGGGTAAAATTTCCGGTCCAACAAACGGGTGTTTAGCACGATACTTGTTAAGTTTAATATCAACATTAAAAGCGGCGCCACAATCACGAACATAGGTAACACCAGCTCGTAATGCTGACCGGAGGTTCTCTAATGCTTGCAAGGTGACTTCAGTTTCCGTAAGGTAGTACAGCTTGTTGGTTAAGGCATCCATCATCATATGAGTATGGGCGTCAACCAATCCTGGCATTACATACTGACCTTGAAGATCCACAACATGATCTGCTTCGCCATGCTGGTTACCTGTCCCTAATGCAGTTAATCGACCGGTATCATCATCAACCGTAAACCAGGCATCAGGAGTTACTTCATTTTTAGTTCCAGTGAATAAATTACAGTTATGAAATAATGTTGTTGTCATTGTTAGTCCCTCTTTACTTTAGATACTTATTAAACCAGGCTACCATTTCAGTCAAACGTTTCATCCGTTGGTCAGGACGACCATCCCTTGACAAATCATGATTAGCGCCATGGAAGACAACTAGTTTGGTTGGCACTCCTTGAAGTTTCATCGATTGAAACATTTGGCAACCTTCAGGAATTGGACAGCGGAAATCATGGTCAGAATGAAGGAAAAGAGTCGGCGTTTGGACATTGTGGACATAGGATAACGGTGAATGTTGCCAATAAGTCTGCATACCATTTTCTTGATCGAGACTGGCTGCTAACTGGTCGGTAACAAATTCTGGTCCAATGTCGGAAATCATCATCGAAACCCATGTTGCAATACTCCGTTGACTAACCGCTGCTTTGAAACGATTAGTATGACCAATTACCCAATTAGTCATGTAACCACCATAGCTACCACCAGTAATACCAACTTTGGCCGGGTCGATACCTACATATTGTTTCAGAACTGCATCTGTAAATTCCATCAAATCTGCGTAGTCAACTTGTCCATAGCGACCACGCAGATCTGCATATTCATCTCCTTGTCCTTCCGAACCATGTAAATTAGTAAATAATACAAAGTAACCGGCATTAGCGAGGACTTGCATTTCATGGAAAAAACTGGTGCCATAAGTTGCTCGTGGACCACCATGGACCTCAAGAACTGCCGGATATTTCTTACCAGATTGATAATTAACCGGATACAGTACCCATCCATGACATTGACGATTAGTGGAATCATAATATTCAAATTCGTGCATTGTCGCCACTGATCGCTTTTGCAAGAAACGATTATATTTCGTTACTTGTCCAAAATCACTACCATCATATTGATAAACCTGTTGCGGTTGATCAGCCGTCGTTGCAGTGAAGACAAGTCGCTGATTTTCTGAAGCTAGTGAGTTAACTGCACCAGGCCACTTAAAGGTTAAATTAATATGTTGACCATCAAATGAATATACCTCAGTATGGTCAATAACGGTTGAAACAAAGTACAACTTACCATCACTAACAGTGCTACTGCGACCACCAACAATGGTCATATCATTAACCACAATATTGCCAACATTGTGGTCCCATTTAGCTACTAAATGTAGGGTGTGACCAGAATAACGATAGAAATTAGGGCTCTCACCCATCCCATAGATCTTACAGTTACTTGCTAGAACAAATAATTGATCCTTTAAGAGAGCAATAGTATCTACTCGATATTGATTAGGACGAACTAATTCCTGTAATTCTTGATTGACAAAATCATATTTATACAGGCCATCCTTAAATGGTCGTGAATTTTTGTAACTTACTCCACATAAAAAGAGTTGACCATCTTGGTACCAATAATTCGAACAATCAAAGTCCTGAGGTAGCAAATCGTTTAATTGTTCGGTTGCCGAATTAAACACCCACAGGTGGCGTCTTGTTTGGTCAACCAGGCCCTCGTCATTTGACCAATAGGGAACCTCTTTGAGTTCATGCCAAGGCTTATTCGGTTCTTTATCTGGTCGTTGTGTTCTGCCGCCGAGCAAAAATTGTCCACCGGCAAGTTTCTCCAAAACCTTTAATTGGTGGTCTTTTAATAAAACCGTCTTACTTGTTTCATAATTTTTTACATCATAAAAATGAAGACGCGTGTGCTTCGTTTGTGTATTAACCGTTGTGTAAACTAATTGGTGGTCACCATTAAAGATAAAGCCAGGTTGGTTATTAGTCTCAACAACCATTACAGGTGTTTGGTCAAGAGGTTGAAACCATAGTTGCCAACGATAATGTTCAAGATCATCAGCGTTGGCGCAGGCGGTTAACCATGCCCGAGCGCTCAAATGGGTTTTCAAAGCACCGGTATTCGTTAAATTAACGAGGTCATTAACATTTAAACCATTCATGATTATCATCCTCCTTATTTAACATCCAACCGGTTAACAACTCGCCGTCCTTTCCGATAAACGGCAACCGCTTGTTCAAATGCTGAAAAATCATCGAATGGATTCTTATCAAGGACAACAAAGTTTGCTTCAAATCCATTGTCAACTTTCCCGACATAATCATCCACCCGTAGCAATTTAGCAGCCACGGTTGTCGCAGAATTTAATACCTGCTCCGGAGTCATTCCCGCATCTAAATACATTTTTAATTCATTAATGACCCAATGGCCGAAGGTGTTATATGGAGTTCCGGCATCCGTTCCCATTGCAACGGGAACACCCGCCTTAACAATCTTACGGATGCTTGTAAGATGAGCTTTTGCAACTTGGCGCGCTTTCTTTACCATAAAATCTGGAAGGTGGTCAGGATTTTCATAAATTGCCCGTGGAGCGACCAATGTTGGGACAACAAAAGTCCCGTGCTCTTTCATTAACTCAACAGCTTCGTCATCCATAAAAATAGCATGTTCAACCGAATCAATTCCAGCACGAACGGCATTCTTAATTCCTTCAGTTCCTTGAGCATGGGCAGCGGTTGGGAATCCTTTATGGTGGGCTTCAACGACGGCGGCATGCATTTCTTCTTCTGATAATTGAACATCAAAGGGTGTTTCTCCTGGAGAGGCCACGCCACCTGTAGCCATTAACTTAACATTCCGCGCTCCCTCTTTTAAAACCGTCCGGGCACCTTGGCGAACACCATCAACACCATCAACCTCTAAAGTTCCATCATCGGGATTACCACTCTTGTTGGAACCATGACCACCAGTCATTGATAAGGCCCGACCACTACCAACAATTCCTGGTAAATCAGGAAGGTTGAGTTTCATTAATGTCAAGTCAACATTATCAGTTGAGCCAACATCACGAACGTAGGTTACACCAACTGATAACGCCTCTTTTAGATTTTGCATTGCTAAGATTGTTTTAGAAACTGTATTTTGTGGTCGACTAGTCCAATAAAAAGGATCAGCTGGAATTGTCATATGAGTATGGGCATTAATTAGGCCGGGGGTCACAAACCTTCCTGTTAAATCGACGCTTTGATCAGTGTTACTATTCTTACCAACGTTTTTAAAATAGCCATCTTCAACGGTAAAATCTGTTTTGACAAATTCATGGCCATTAAAAACTTGAGCATTTTTATATTGAACTGCCATAATAAACACTCCCCCTCTTTAATTTATTTCTTAAGCCAACGCAACATAATGACCTGGCTTGACTTCGCGTAAAGGTACATTTGCTGGTTCTTCATCATAAGTAAATTGTTTTCGTACTCGTTCATAAGTAGGATCTGGAACTGGGACCGCGGATAATAAACTCTGTGTATATGGGTGCAGTGGGTGATTAACAATTTCATCTGCTGTTCCTAATTCCAAAAGCTTACCATGATACATAACCCCAATACGGTCAGAAATATATCTAACCATCGAAATATCATGAGCAATAAAAAGGTAAGTTAAATTTCTAACCTCCTTGAGGTGTTCCATGAGTTGAACAATTTGTGCCTGAATGGAAACATCCAAAGCTGATAATGGTTCGTCAGCAACAACAAATTCTGGTTCAACCGCAAGTGATCTGGCGATTCCGATCCGTTGTCTTTGACCACCTGAAAATTCATACGGATACCTATTCATAAGGTCTGGTGTTAGCCCAACCAATTTCATGGTCTCCGCGACTTTTTCATCAAATTCTTCACGATTGGTAATCTTTTGGTGAATTTTAAGTCCTTCAGCGATAATGTCACGAACTGACATCCGGGGATCCAAAGACGAGTATGGGTCTTGAAAAATCATTGAGGTTTTTTGATGAAACTCCTTCAATTTTTGATGTCCCTTTAGTTTAGTGACATCCTCACCGTCATAAATAATGTCACCAGAAGTTGGCTGATATAGATTTAAAATGCACCGCCCGGTTGTTGTCTTACCTGAACCGGATTCACCTACTAGGCCAAAGACTTCACCACGTTGAATATTAAAGGAAACATCATCAATCGCATGGACTTCATCAGGACGTCCTTGGTGGAAATATTTCTTTAAATGGTGAACTTCTACTAGGTTTTCAGTCATCTTGATGGGCCTCCTTTTCAACGAGTTTTGCATAATGTTGACGACGTTGATCAAGCTTATCCGTTAAATGAACTTTTGGTGCTTGTTTGTCCAACAGCCAAGTTGCTGCGTAATGAGTATCACTGACCTTAAAGAATGGTGGTAATTTCTTAAAATCAATCTTTAGAGCATACCGATTACGATAAGCAAATGGGTCACCAGCTGGTGGATTAATTAAGTTTGGTGGTGTTCCTGGGATCAATTCGAGATCACCACCACCCATCGCCATCGTTGGTGTCGATTTTAGTAGGCCAACTGTATATGGATGTTGGGGATGGTAAAAAATATCATTAACTGACCCGAATTCAAGAATTCGTCCAGCATACATTACTGCAACCCGATCAGCTATCCCAGCAACTACGCCTAAGTCATGAGTAATGAAAATTACTGCTGTCCCTAACTCGTCCTTCAACTGTTTAATAAGCTTTAAAATTTGTGATTGAATGGTAACGTCAAGCGCAGTTGTTGGTTCATCTGCGATTAAAATTTTGGGATGACAAATCAAAGCCATGGCAATTACAATTCGTTGCCGCATCCCACCAGAAAACTGGTATGGAAAGTTTTTAAACCGTTCTTTAGCATTGATGATTCCCACCTTTTCCATAATTGCTAACGCTTTTGTCTTTGCATCTTCCTTATTAATGTCCTGGTGTTGCAATAGGGGTTCCATGATTTGTTTACCAACCTGCATAGTTGGATTAAGAGCAGTCATCGGATCTTGGAAAATTTCTGCAAGATCATTTCCCCGCAGTTTTTGTAATTCCTTTTCAGGCAGTTTTAATAAGTCACGACCCTCATATTCAACACTACCGCTGACCACTTCTGCATTCTTAGGTAAGAGTTGCATGACAGTTTTGGTGGTTACAGATTTACCGGAACCAGATTCACCAACTAATGCGAGAACTTCACCGGGGTGTAGTTTCAATGTTACATTGCGAATTGCGTGGACGGTCCCTTCAAGGGTCTTAAAATCAACCGAAAGATGTTTAATTGTCAGTACGTCTTCTGCCATTTATTTCTCCCCTCTCGTATTAGGATCAAATGCGTCCCGTAATCCATCACCAAGTAAGTTGAAGGCAATCATCATTAAAGATAGGACGAGGACCGGTTCCCATAATTGGTATTGATAGAATTGGAACCCTTTTTCACCAGTATTTAACAATGTCCCTAATGAAGCATTGGGCGCTTTAACACCGATTCCGATAAAGGAAAGTAACGCTTCCAGGAAAATTGCTGCCGGAATTGTAAACATTGTCCGTGTAATAATCACACCCACGGTATTCGGTAAAATGTGACGAAATGCGATTTGCATGGGACTTTCCCCCATTGCTTGAGCAGCGAGAACAAAATCAGTACTCTTGATTTGCATCGCTGAGGCACGCACTAATCGTGCCATCAAAACCCATGAACTAAGTGCAATTGCTAGAATGATGGAAACCATTCCTGGCTTTAAGATGATCAGTAAAAGCATGATTAATACTAATTCTGGAATTGAACTAATGATTTCAATGATCCGTTGTAAAATATTGTCAACACGGCCACCACACCATCCGGAAACGAGACCGTATGGAACACCAATTAAAATATCAACAAGGGTGGCAAATAATGCAATCATTAATGAAATTCGCGTGCCATAAAGGAGTCGTGAAAACATATCGCGCCCTAGTCCATCGGTCCCTAGTGGATAACTACCATTAGTGAACGGCTTCAAGTTTGATAAGCTAACATTTTGTGCGTTAGGATCATGGGGCATCCAAAATAGGGAAGCCACTGATACAACCGCAATAAAGAGCAGAAAAATTAAGGAAACCATCGCAGCATGATTATGCTTTAACTGATGCCAAGCTTTCTCATGAAAGGATAAGGACTTTTGGGCAACTCCACTTTGAGCGGCAGTCACTTCATCGAGATTGACAAACTGAAATTCTTCATTTTTTGAAGTAGATTTTTTAGGTGTCTCCATCTTAATGTTCCCCCTTTTCCTTTGAAAGAATTCGTGGATCAACTAATCCATACACAACATCTGTCAGCAACAAAATGCCACATAGTAATAGGCAGTAAAACATTGTTAAGCCCATGATTACTGGATAATCATTAGCCAAAACTGAGTTAATAAATAACTCACCGATTCCTGGAACCGAGAAGATATTTTCAACAACCATTGAACCAGTAATAAGGGTAACTGCTAATGGGCCAATTAATGTTAAAGCAGGAATAATACTATTCTTTAATGCATGGTGGGAAACAACCTGTGGGACCGATAATCCTTTTGCTTTTGCCAACAAGATATAGTCAGAATTTAAGACTTCCACCATTTCTGTCCGGACAAATCGTGAAACTTGGGCCATTGGTACAGCCGACAATGCGATTGTTGGTAAGATGGTTGATGGGAAACCGTCCCAACTGGCTACTGGGAACCATCCTAATTTAAAACCAAGATAGTACTGAAGTAAGATTGCCAGAATAAAGCTGGGGAATGAAATACCGATAACCGCTAGTGTACTACTGGTAGCATCAGCCCATGTCCCCTTTTTTAAGGCACCAACACATCCCAAAAGGATCCCAACAATAACCCCTAATACCAAGGCTTGAAAACTAATGAGGATGGATGGTCCTACCCGGTGACCAATTAAGGAAGCGACCGTCGTACTATTATATTGGTAGGACATTCCAAAATTACCGTGGAGAACCCCTGTCATGTAAGAAAGGTATTGTTGCCAAACGGGCTTATTTAATCCATATTGTTTTTCAACGGCTAACTGTTGAGCCTTTGAAAGCTTCATTGTATTCCCAAGAGGCGATCCCGGAATCATCTTCATTAAAAAGAATGTTAAGGTGGCAACAATGAATAGAGTTAGCACCATCATTAGTAACCGTTTAATAATATACTTTCTCATAAAATCCTCCTGTTCTTATAAATAAAGAAGGCCTAACAGAGGAGCAAGCAGGCCTTCTTTATTTAAGCTTCGGATATTAGCTTTACTTCTTCCATTGAGCGTATTGGTATTGAGCAACGGTATTAAATGGACCGTAGTTCAAACCAGTAACATGTTTAGAAACTAAGTGTGCTTGAGCAGCGGTGTACAGAGGAACACCATCAGCATTAGTGTGAACTTGCTTATTTGCTTCTTGAAGAAGCTTGTAACGTTCACTAGCAGACTTTGTACCATCGTTGGCTTGGTTCAGTAAGTCATCAAGTTTCTGATCAGTGTTGTTAGTAAAGTTAACCTTGTTGCCGGTCTTCAAAAGAGAAAGGAAATCAGAAGCATCAGGAACATCAGAATTCCAATCTGTTAGGTTCAGTTCAAACTTACCAGCAAAATCACGACTAACGTGTTGTGCGTGTGGTAATGTTGTAACTTCAACCTTGAGTCCCTTAAATTGCTTTTGTAATGTGGATTGAAGATATTCAGCCACTTGCTTTTGATCATCGGTGTTATCTGCCAATAGATTTAATGTCATGTTCTTCTTACCAAGATCCTTTTGGGTGGCTTTCCAGTAATCTTGAGCCTTCTTCTTATTTTGCTTTTGCAGATGGCCAGCTTCTTCAGCAAAGTCTTGACCATTCTTTGGATTCTTCATATCACCTTTTGGTACCCAACCAGTAGCACCAACAGAGCCATCTTGGAGAACCTTCTTCGCTAATTGATTGTTATCAAAGGCGTAGTTAACGGCCTGACGGAAGTTTTCATTCTTTGTTAAGTCATTCTTACCATTGAAGTAGAGGTAATATTGGGTTGCCATTAAACTAGTGTGTAGTTCTTTGTTATTTTTATTACCCTTAACATAATCAGCAGTAACTGATGTTTCTTGAACTTTACCAGACTTAAACAAGTTTTGAGCGGTGTTGTTATCTTTGGTGACCTGAACATTAACCTTGTTCATATGAACATTCTTTTTACCATAGTATTGATTGTTCTTTACGTAGCTCCAGTTATCATCACTACCACCGGTCCAGTTTGCAACCTTGTATGGTCCGTTATAAACGGCCTTATCGGAAGTTGAACCATACTCGCTTCCTTCTTTTGCCAGGACTTTGTGGTTAACTGGCTTTAAGTTAGAAGCAAAGTTGTTCCGAACATTAGCCGTTGGTAACTTTTTACTAAATGTAAATTGCACCTTATCTTTTCCGAGCGCTTTAACGCCAAGTGCTGATGTTGGGGCTTGACCTTTAGAAACTTGTTCGTAGTTTTCTAGATCAGCAATGCGATCAGCAGCTTGTGACTTAGTTTTTGGATCTGCCCAGTGTCGCATCGAGGCTACATAATCTTGAGCAGTAACAGGATCACCGTTACTCCATTTCAGCCCCTTCTTTAAAGTGAAGGTCCATGTCTTACCATCATTCGTAACTTTTGGTTGACTAGCAGCTTCACCAAGAACCACCTTATTGTTTTTGTCATACTTTAAAAGCCCTTCAAATGACTGTGTTTGCATCGATGAACTTGGTGTTTCAATTGTTTTAGCAGGATCTAGCGTAACTGGATTTGCTTTTAAAGTAACGTTTAAATCACCACTTGCTTTATTTTTATCGTTATTACCACAGGCTGCTAAGG
This sequence comes from uncultured Limosilactobacillus sp., assembly GCA_944326735.1. The sequence continues at coordinate 11,354 of CALVFC010000032.1, forward strand.
ACATTGCTGTTAAAGCCACACCGGCTAAAGTTAATACCTTCTTGTTCATTCTCATAATAAATTCCTCCCGTAAGGCTTATAATATAATCTCTCTTTAATCTAATTTTAATCTTAATAATATCAGTAATGTCGGATTCCATGTTCTTCCCCCTCACTTGGAAAGCTTGCTTTAATTGAACAAAAAAAAATCCCCCTAAGCAGCGCTACAACTTATGCTGCTTAGGACGATCCATTTACCGTGTTACCACCTAATTTCATTTAGTCATCACTGACTAAACCTCTGACGTACGTATTCATACGCTGGCACGATAAAGGGTGCATTCCTGGTAACTTTACTATTAGTTCAAGTTACAATGCTCAAGGATGATTTTCAGAAATTACCCCGTGTCTCTCTTTCACCATTCATGAGAGCTCTCTACGCACTTCGTAAATTCTTACTGTTCCTCTCAAAGCATTTCCTTTGTTCAATTAATTGTTGTATTAAATGTTAATGGTAATATTCTCATTTGTCAACACTTTTTTAACATTATTTTTAATGCTTTTTGTAAAAGCGATTTATTGATGATTATAATAAGTCTAAGCTGAATATTTAGTAAAGAATATTGATAGCATTCCTAACGATTCACTGAAATTTGTTAGGTCACAAAAAACTGGAAGAAATTATCAACCTTTCATGACACGACTTGGTTTTGCGCTTACCTCACTTTCTAAAGCACATTTAATCGACCGTCCAAAAAGAGGGAACTACTATCCTAACCAAATTAAGCACTGATATTAATGCTAATAATAAAGAATATATTCATAAATTGGTAATAAAAGGAAGGCGACATAACAATTAAGCAACTAGTACTTCCAATTAATGTCAACACCGATTTTAAAATGTAGGATTTCACCGGTTTAAAAATGTAGTTTTTCACCGATTTGTTTCTGTTGTC
>CALVFC010000033.1 GCA_944326735.1 uncultured Limosilactobacillus sp.
GAAAGCCATTGATCATGAAGTGGACGGTTCACACGTTGAACTTGGTGTTGAGTTGACCCGTAAGTACAAGGAAAACAAGGTTGTCATTAACACAATTGCTTCCCACCACGGTGACGTCCCTGCCGAATCAGTAATTGCTGCATTAGTGCAAGCGGCGGATGCTATTTCAGGTGCCCGTCCTGGTGCGCGGAGTGAATCGCTTGAACAATATATTCAACGTCTGAAGAAATTAGAAAGTATTGCCAATGACCATAATGGTGTCGACCATAGCTATGCCATTCAAGCTGGTCGTGAATTACGGGTAATTGTTAAGCCTAAGAAGATCTCGGACTTGCAAGCTACTGTTCTTTCTCATGACATCAAAAACGAGATTGAAAAGGAACTTGAATATCCTGGTCATATTAAGGTCACGGTTATCCGCGAGGTACGTGCAGTGGATTATGCTAAATAAAGACATAATCACCAGTGAATCACTTTTTGTAAGATGAGTGCTCTTCACCAAGAAAGACTCCTAGCGTTCAAATTTAATGAATGCTAGGGGTCTTTCTAATCCATCGATATTATCGTTTGGCAAATTATTTCTGGTGGAAATCACCATTTATGGTTAAGACCGTTTATAATTAATAGGATAAATGAATGGGGTGAATTAAGTGGCAAAAAAATTAACGCCAATGATGGAACAGTATCAAAAGGTTAAAGATCAGTACCCAGATGCTTTCTTGTTTTACCGTTTAGGGGACTTTTACGAGCTCTTTAACGATGATGCCATCAAGGGGGCACAGTTACTCGAATTAACGCTTACCACCCGTAATCACAGTGCTAAGAACCCAATTCCAATGTGTGGTGTACCGCACCGGGCAGTTGATAACTATGTCGACGTTCTTATCGACAAGGGTTACAAAGTGGCAATCTGCGAACAGATGGAAGACCCGAAAAAAGCAAAGGGAATGGTTAAACGCGCGGTAACAAGGTTAATCACCCCCGGAACGCAGATGGATTTAAATGGTGAGCAGGCACGTTCAAACAACTATCTGGCTGCTTTACAACAAAGTGACGACCAGTATAACCTGGCTTACACAGACCTATCTACCGGGGAACTAAAGACCACTAGTTTAACAACAAGCGATGCCGTCCTGAACGAGTTAATTAACCTGCAAACTAAAGAAATTGTGATTGACGATTCTGTTGCTGATGATATTAAGGACCAGTTGACGAAGCGTAATATTCTGCAATCTCGTCAGCCAACCATTTTGAAGAATTCCGAGATTTCTTACCTAAGTCAAGATCTAGATAATGATGGTGAAAAAGCAGTTGTCGCACTTCTGGTCTCATACCTGTTAACAACGCAGAAGCGGTCACTCGCCCACCTCCAAAAGGCGGTTGCATATCAACCAAGCTCCTTTATGAAGATTGACCACTATTCGAAGACGAACCTGGAACTGACTACCAACATGCGGAGTGGTAAACGTCAGGGGACTTTGGCTTGGCTTCTTGACGAGACCAAAACGGCTATGGGTAGTCGTCTGTTGAAACGGTGGTTGGACCGGCCACTGATCGATGCTAATCAAATTACGGCTCGGCAGGATAAAGTCCAGGAACTATTGGACCACTACTTTGAAAGAAATACCCTTCAGCAAGAGTTAATTAAGGTTTACGACCTGGAGCGCCTGGCTGGTCGGGTAGCCTACGGGAGTGTGAATGGGCGTGACCTAATTCAATTAAAAACGTCACTTCAGCAGGTTCCTAAAATTCGCTACGTGCTAGATACACTTGATTCACCAGTGTTCGCGGATCTTGAGAAGCGACTGGACCCATTAGATGATATTGCCGGCCTTATTGATCAAGCCATTGTGGATGATCCTCCTATCTCGGTGACTGAGGGTGGGGTCATTAAGGACCACTACAATGAGCAATTGGACCAGTACCGTGATGCCATGAATAATGGGAAACAGTGGATTGCCGACCTGCAAGCCCATGAACGTCAAGTCACGGGAGTCAATAATCTGAAGATTGGCTACAACCACGTCTTTGGGTATTATATTGAGGTCACTAAAGTTAACCTGGATAAGATTCCCCGCGACCGGTATGAACGGAAACAAACCCTGGTTAATGCTGAACGTTTTTCAACCCCTGAATTGAAGGAGAAAGAAGCGTTGATTTTAGGTGCCCAGGAGAAGTCAACGGCTCTCGAATATGACCTGTTCGTGAAGGTCCGTGAACAAGTTAAGAAAGAAATTAAACGCCTTCAAGTATTAGCAAGTGCCCTATCTGAACTGGATGTTTTACAAAGCTTCGCCGTTGTTTCGGAAGATTATCACTTTGTTCGTCCAAAGATGAATAATGGTCATGTTCTGAAGATCAAAGATGGCCGGCACCCAGTTGTCGAAAAATTTATGGGGCATCAGGAATATGTTCCTAATGATGTGATGATGGATCAGTCTACCGACATTTTACTGATCACGGGACCCAACATGTCTGGTAAGAGTACCTATATGCGTCAATTAGCATTAACGGCGATCATGGCCCAGATGGGGTGCTTTGTTCCGGCGAAGAGTGCTGAACTGCCAATCTTTGATCAAATTTTCACTCGGATTGGCGCGGCGGATGATCTGATCTCCGGTGAAAGTACCTTTATGGTCGAAATGATGGAAGCCAATAACGCTTTACTGCATGCGACTGACCGCAGTTTAATTCTCTTTGATGAAATTGGCCGGGGGACAGCAACGTACGACGGAATGGCGTTGGCTCAAGCAATTATTGAGTACGTCCATAAGAATGTTCGGGCAAAGACGCTCTTTTCAACCCACTATCATGAATTGACCGCCCTTGAAGGGACACTCCCCCGTCTTAAGAATGTTCATGTTGGCGCTACTGAAAAGAATGGTGAGCTGGTCTTCCTCCACAAAGTTAGTGCTGGTCCCGCTGATAAGTCATACGGGATCCACGTTGCTAAGTTAGCGGGGATGCCCGAACCACTTCTCAAGCGAGCGGATAATATTTTGAAATCACTTGAAGGTAAGCAAGTTAAACTCCCTCAAGCTGAGGCCGAACATTCAAGTAAATCAGCTCCAGAAAACAAACCTGCAAAACAAACGGTCGCTGAACCTCAGCAAGCGGCACAACCCGTTGTGGAATCCAATGGCCAGTTAGAGCTGTTTGCTACACCTAAGAAACATAAGCTGAGTAATACCGATCAGCAGGTTATTAAACAGTTGAAAGAATTGAACTTGATGGGGATGACCCCAATGGAAGTTATGAATCAACTGTATCGCTGGCAACAAAAATTAAAGTAAGGTGAACAGTTGTGGCAAAAATTCGTGAATTAGATAATGTCCTCGCTGACCAAATTGCTGCCGGTGAAGTGATTGAACGACCGGCGTCCATCGTTAAAGAATTGGTTGAAAACTCTTTGGATGCCGCTAGTCAACGGATTGACATCATCGTCGAAAATGCCGGACTGGACAGTATCCGGGTCATTGATGATGGTCAGGGAATTGCCGCTGACGAGATTGAGCTCGCTTTTAAACGGCACGCAACGAGTAAGATTGCTAACCGGCGTGACCTCTTTCGTGTTCGTACCATGGGCTTCCGTGGTGAGGCCTTACCCAGTATCGCCTCTGTAGCAGATGTCAAAATGACGACTGCCCAGGCGGAAACGACGGCGGGGGTCATGATTCACCTGCGTGGTGGTGAAACGTTGGCCAAGCAGCCCGCACCAGCCCGTCAAGGAACTGATGTCAAAGTAACGGAGCTATTTTTTAATACACCGGCCCGTCTGAAGTATTTGAAGTCACCACATACTGAATTGGCGCGGATTACGGATATTGTGAACCGCCTGGCCTTAGCGAACCCGGGTGTTGCCTTTAGCCTCACTCATAACGGTAAAGAGCTCTTTCGGACTGCCGGCAATGGTAAACTGCAGCAAGTGGTCGCGGCCATTTATGGTGTTCAAGTAGGGCGTAAAATGCTCGCTTTTGCTGGTGAGGATCCTGATTTCAAAATTGATGGGCTAATCTCGCTTCCTGAATTAACGCGGTCTTCCCGTCAGTACATTACGATTACCATTAACCATCGTTATGTCCGCAACTTTGAATTGACTAAAGCCATCATTAACGGCTACCGTTCGAAGTTGATGGTCGGCCGTTATCCAGTTGCTGTTCTGAACATTCAGTTAGATCCAGTGCTGGTTGATGTTAACGTCCACCCGGCAAAACGAGAAGTCCGGTTGAGTAAGGAACCACAACTGGCCAAGTTAATTGCCGACGTCATTAACCAGCGAATTAGTCAAGAAAACCTGATCCCAGACGTTGATGCAGATCAATTTGGACCAACATCTGATCAAGTAGCGGCGCTGAACCAGCGATTGGCAGAACAAAGTCGTCCGTATCAGGTTGAACCGGTTGTTAGTGATCAGCCGCAACCACAAGAAACGTCACGATCTGGCGTGGCGGCCGCCGAGATGACGGATAGCCAACTGGGGGACCCGGTGATTATTCATAATCAGGCGGATCTCACCAGTCCTGCAGTGACTGAGTTTGACCGTCGTTACGCGAATGAACCACCAGCATACCCGTTTGGTCAACCTGATGAACAGGCACCGGCTTCACAATCTCAAGCGCAAAACGTTGACCTAGATGTGCATGATAAGTTGGATGCTAACGAAAAACGGTTTCCAGAGCTCCAATACATTGGACAACTGCAGGGGACCTTTTTACTGGCCCAGGGTGGTGACGGTCTTTATATTATTGACCAACACGCAGCCCAAGAACGGATCAACTTTGAAAAATATCGGGCAGAAATCGGCCAAGTATCTGATGACCAACAGACCTTCTTAGTGCCGCTGATTCTAAACTATTCTACGGTTGATGCATTGAAAATTACCCAACACCAAGATATCTTGGATAGTGTTGGTATTCATTTGGAATCATTTGGTCAAAACAGTTTCATCGTTCGTTCCCACCCAACCTGGTTTAAGGAAGGACAGGAAGAAGATACTGTTAAGGAAATGATTGCTTGGGTGATCAATGATGGTCACTTAACCGTGCAACAGTTTCGTATGAAGACGGCCATCATGATGAGTTGTAAACGTGCCATCAAGGCTAACCACCACCTGGATGACCGGGAAGCCAAAGCGCTGCTGAGACGCTTGCCACAGTGTGAAAACCCGTTTAATTGTCCCCACGGTCGACCGGTCACCGTTCATTTCAACGATACTGATCTCGAAAAGATGTTTAAGCGGATTCAAGATTCACACACTCCATATGCCGGTGATTTTGATGAACATGATTTTTAGACCCATAAGGTGAGATAGTTATGTATGAATATTTAATTGGACTAATCACGTTGGTCCAACCACGCTACATTGTGTTAGATGTCAATGGAGTGGGGTATCGCTTGCAGGTTGCGAACCCATATCGTTACCACGTCGATGCAGACAAAAAGATTAAGATGTTTGTCTATCAAGCAGTTCGTGATGATGACATTTCCCTATTTGGCTTCAATGACCTGGACGAAAAGAACCTGTTTTTGCAGTTAAATAACGTTTCGGGAATTGGTCCTAAATCAGCCTTAGCGATTCTTGCCAATCCAGATCATCAGGGCTTAATTGACGCAATTGCTAACAATGATGTTGCGTACCTAACAAAGTTCCCGGGAATTGGTAAGAAGACCGCCTCACAGATTTGTTTAGATTTACGTGACAAGTTGGCCAAGTTAAGCCGGACTGGTGATTTACTGGCATCGGCGGAACCAACAACCGCAGCTGGCGTAAACAGCGAATTAGCAGATGCCTTAGAAGCTCTGAAGGCCCTGGGCTACAAAGAACGTGATGTTAAGAAAGTCCAAAAGAAGCTGGAAAAAGAAACACCAACCTCGACTGAAGAATACTTACGAAACGCATTAAGAATCCTGAATTAGGGGGAAGATGAATGCCTGAACAAAATGACCACAATGTATTATCCAATCATTCGAATGGCCCGGAAGAAGATAATCTGGAATTAACCCTTCGTCCACAATGGTTAAGTGAATACATTGGTCAGGAAAAAATTAAACATGAATTGCAGGTCTATATCGATGCTGCAAAGAAACGTGAAGAAGCGTTGGATCATGTTTTACTGTATGGTCCACCAGGCCTTGGTAAAACAACCCTTGCGATGGTGATTGCCCGTGAAATGGGTGTCAACATTAAGACGACCAGCGGCCCCGCAATTGAGAAGCCGGGTGATTTGGTGGCCCTCTTGAATGAACTCAAACCCGGTGATGTTCTCTTCATCGACGAAATTCACCGCTTACCGAAAGTGGTTGAAGAGATGCTCTATTCAGCCATGGAGGACTTCTATATTGATATTGTGGTTGGTGAAGGGCCAACTTCCCACCCTGTTCATTTCCCACTGCCACCATTTACTCTGATTGGGGCGACCACCCGGGCAGGGATGCTTTCTGCACCACTGCGGGATCGCTTTGGGATCATTGAACACATGAACTATTACAACCAGGATGAGTTAACGCAAATCATCTTCCGGTCAGCGCACATCTTTAATACTAAGATTGATGATGAAGGAGCTAAAGAGTTAGCTCTTCGTTCACGCGGAACCCCGCGGATTGCTAACCGGCTGCTAAAACGTGTTCGTGACTTTGCCCAGGTGGCTGGCCAAACCACAATCGACTTGCCAGTCGTTCAGCGTTCACTCAAGTTATTAGCTGTTGATGATCGGGGATTAGATGAAGTCGATCGCAAGCTCCTGCTCACCATGATTAATTATTACCATGGTGGTCCGGTGGGCTTGAAGACAATTGCTGCTAATATTGGTGAGGAAACGAGTACGATTGAAGAAATGTATGAACCATACTTGCTGCAAATTGGCTACTTAACGCGGACAGCTCGTGGCCGTATCGTAACGGCAGCTGGATATCAACATTTAGGAATCCCTTATCCGGAGGAACGTTAACAATGGTCAGCTTTAAGGTTATTTCTACAGATGAACCCTTGAGAAAAGGACAACTGGACCTTGGGCGGACGACTTTGACAACGCCAACGGTCATTCCGTCACTAGCGGCGTTAAAGTATTTGACCACTGGACAGCTTGAATCAATCGGCATTCGAACTTTATTTTTTGACCCCTTACGGCTAGCAATGACGATGAATAATATTCGCAATGTTGCCCAGATAATGGGTCTTAAACAAGCGTTAATTGCGACGTCGGGCGCGGCTACAGCATATTCACTTGCCAAGCCCCGCGGACGCAAAAAAGATGGCGTTAATTTTCACCGCCCGGATAACAATCAGTTAGTTCACTACACACCGGTAAGCGCCCACCAGCTGCAAGTTAAGTTGGGGGCAACCTTAGGTGAGGCCCTTTCCCGTGATGAAAACTACTATGCTCCGGTAGATGACCTCGTTGCCGCTACCCAGCAGACCGGCGAATGGTTAAAGACAATGTCAGAAGAATCATCGTTATTGGCCCCCATTGTTGGCGGAGGTCTCAAAAAACTGCGCGCCATGAGCTTGGCCGGCGTACCAGGAAATGTAATTGGCTACAGTATTCAGCAATTGGCAGACATTGATGATGACGATGAACTCCGGCGGATACTGCAGCAAATTATGCCGGAATTGCTTACCGGCAAATTGCGGCTGGCCCGGGTTGGCAATTCAGCCGCCAATGTAATGACAGCACTTGGCGGGGGAATTGACCTTGTCCAAAGCGATGCGGCGTTAATTGCTGCTCGGCATGGCATCGCTTGGACTGACAACCACGACCTTGTTTTATCTAAGGCTCATTTTGCAGGTGATGCGCGCCCAATTAGCAGTAGTTGCCCATGTCCGGTATGTAATGGATGCTACTCACGACAGAGTATTCACTATCTTCTCGAGCAGTCTGCTCCACTAGCTACTAGTCTTTTATTCGAACATAATCTGGCATTGCAAAATGCTAAAAGCAAACGTCTGCAACAGGCAATTGACGATGGTCAAGGCACAACCTGGGTTGAGCGTTATGGCGGTTAGGATGCGGCTAGCTTTTTAAGGTAAATTTTGGTAAAGTTAAACATGAACTTTTTTGAAGGGATGGATATTCAAGTGAATGGATTAAGTTTTATTAATGCTGGTGCTGCCAGTGCAGCCAGCAGCTACTCAAGTATCATTTTAATTGTTTTAATGATTGCCTTGATGTACTTCTTTATGATTCGCCCACAACAAAAGCAACGGAAGCAACACCAAGATATGATGAGTCAATTGCACAAGGGCGATGAAGTCGTTACGATTGGCCGGATGCACGGTAAGATCGATTCAATTAATCGTGAAGACAAGACGGTCACCCTGGACTGTGAAGGTATTTACCTGACCTTTGATATGGTTGCCATTGCCCGGGTTGTTAAGTCAGCAGACCAACCAGCTGCGACGGCAGATAAGCCCGCTGCTAGCGATGCACCAAAGGAAGAAACACCAGCCAGTGATTCTGCTGCTGATGAAGCCGATAATAGTGAAAAGGATAACGATAATTCCGAAAAGTAATTGACACTGTTCTGAAAACGTGGGACACTTTTAACGGACATTCTATTAAGACAATTATTTTAATTGTCGGCTCACAACGTGCAGAGCGTTGTAACCTTGTAGAAATTCTACTTGGACTGTAAAACAGGAGGGAATTTAAGAATGCAAATTGGATTGATTGGTTTAGGTAAGATGGGTATTCACCTTGCCCAAAACATGATGAACAATGGTAACGATGTTGTTGCCTTTGATTTAAGTAAGGACTTGGTTGAAGAAGCCGCTTCTTACGGTGCTACTAAGGCATTCACCTTGGATGAAATGGTATCTAAGTTGGACAAGCCACGTACTGTTTGGGTAATGGTACCAGCTGGTAAACCTACTGATGACACTATGGACAAGCTGAACGAATTACTGGACGCTGATGACGTTGTTATCGACGGTGGTAATACTTTCTGGAAGGACTCCATGCGTCACAACCGTATGTTCACTGAAAAGGGTATTCACTACTTCGACTGCGGTTCCTCCGGTGGTTGGAAGGGTGCCCTTAAGAACGGTAACTTCATGATCGGTGGGGACGACAAGGATGTCTTCGACAAGCGTCTTGCTCCACTTTACGATGGAATTGCTGAAAAGGACGGTTACCTTTACACTGGTAAGGCTGGTTCTGGTCACTACCTTAAGATGGTTCACAACGCCATTGAATACGGTATGATGGAAGCTATGGGTGAAGGTTTCGAAATCCTTGAAGCTTCTGACTTTGACTACGACAACGCTGCTGTTGCCAAGATGTGGAACCACGGTTCAGTTATTCGTTCATGGCTGATGGAATTGGCTCAAGAAGCCTTTGAAAAGGATCCACACCTGGATAAGATTGCTGGTCGTATGCACAGTTCTGGTGAAGCTCACTGGACTCTGATGGATGCTATGGACAAGCAAGTTCCAGCTCCAGTTATTTACGAAGCATTGAGTGCTCGTTTCCGTTCTATGGAAGACGATAGCTTTGACGGTAAGGTTGTTTCTGCATTGCGGAACGGCTTTGGTGGTCACGCTATGGACAAGGCTAAGTAATAGTTATAAAAAGATGGGTTTATCCCATCTTTTTTTTAGGTAAGTGCTATTGGCAGTTCATTTTCTGGTCAATGGCACTTTTTAATTTGGTTGGATTTTGAATTCCTGATATACTTAAAATAAGAGTGATTTTTAGAAACGAGGAACAATTATGGCAGATCAATTAGCATCTATTTTGGAGCAAATCAAGAAATATAATAAGATTATCATTCACCGTCACCAGCGACCGGATCCAGATGCAATCGGTTCCCAAGTAGGGTTAGCTGAAATCATTAAGGCATCCTTCCCTTACAAGCAGGTTTACGTAGTTGGTAAACACATTCCTGGCTTCGACTGGATTGGTAAGATGGATGATATCGATAACCAAACCTTTGATGATGCGCTGGTGATTGTTACTGACACGGCTAATGCCCCGCGAATTGATGATCGCCGCTTTGATAATGGTGACAAGCTGATTAAAATTGATCACCACCCGAACGATGAACCATACGGGGACTTAATGTGGGTTGATGATAAGGCATCATCATGTTCTGAAATGATTTATACCTTTTACCAGCATTTTGCCAAAGAGTTGACCTTGCCTAAGCAGGCCGCCCATGCACTGTATGCTGGAATCATTGGTGATACTGGTCGTTTTCTGTACCCAGCCACAACCCCTAAGACAATGCTAGTTGCGGGTGCTTTAATGGCCGCTGGCGCTAATGCGGCCGCCATTAGCCAAAAGGAAAACGAGATTTCACAACCAGTTGCCCGCCTATCAGCATATGTTTATGAGCACTTAACAATTCTTGATCATGGCGCTGCCTATGTTACATTGACCAAGGAAGTATTGGCTCAATTTGGCCTGACCGAAGCCGGTACTTCCGCTGTTGTGTCCCTGCCTGGCCGTCTTCACGATGTTAAAGCTTGGGCCATCTTTGTTCAGCAGGACGACGGGCACTACCGGATCCGTCTTCGTTCGAAGGGGCCGGTTATCAATGAGCTTGCTAAACAACATAACGGTGGAGGGCACCCACTTGCTAGTGGCGCCAAGGCTGTCGATGAAGATGAAATTAACGAGGTTATTCATCAGCTAGATGAACTTACCAGTAAGTTTGGAAAATAATTGAGGAAGGTTATATGACGAAAGAAACAACATTTGAACAGTTTGATTTACCCCAATACTTATTAACCGCTATTCAAGAGATTAATTTCCGTAAACCAACTCCTGTCCAGGCAAAGGTGATTCCAGTTGTGTTGAACGGGCAAAGTGTTGTTGGTCAATCTGCCACGGGGAGTGGGAAGACCCACGCTTTCTTGCTGCCCATTTTTGCCCAGCTTGATCCAAAAAAGGACTCTGTCCAAGCAGTGATCACTACTCCTAGTCGTGAATTAGCTTATCAGATTTACGCTGCCGCAAAACAATTAGCTAAGCATGCTCCACAGCCATTTATCATTCATAATTACGTTGGAGGGACAGATAAGCAACATCAGATTGACCAGTTGCAGCGCCATCAGCCTCAGCTAGTAATCGGGACGCCGGGACGGGTTTTGGACCTCATTAATAGTCAGGCCCTTGATATTCATGAGGCTCATCAGTTTGTTGTTGATGAGGCCGATATGACGCTCGATATGGGCTTCCTAGATCAGGTGGATAAAATTGCCAGTCACTTTCCAGATGACCTGCAGATGATGGTCTTTTCAGCCACCATTCCGCAGAAGTTGCGGCCATTCTTGAAAAAGTACATGGAAAACCCAGTCATGGAAGAGATCCCGACTGAAACGGTCATTAACCCTAACGTTAAAAACTGGCTAATGTCAACGAAGGGTCGCGACCGTAACCAACTGATTTACCAGTTGTTAACAATGGGGGAACCGTACTTAGCACTTGTGTTCGCTAATACCAAGGAGCGGGTTGAGGAATTAACCCACTACCTTGAACAACAAGGGTTAAAAGTAGCAATGATCCATGGTGGCCTGGAAGCACGGCGTCGTAAACGAACGATGCGTCAGATTCGTGAACTGGAATACCAATACGTCGTGGCAACAGATCTTGCTGCCCGGGGAATCGATATTGATGGTGT
>CALVFC010000034.1 GCA_944326735.1 uncultured Limosilactobacillus sp.
CCCAGAATTCATTTTGTCGACCACCTCAGCAACTGTTTCAATTTTATGGATAAAGGACATCCCCAGTCCAAAAGATGCGTATCCACGATCTAAATTGCCAAGGAGCATTCCCTCACGCATACCACCATATCTGCCGGCCTGTTTCCAAACATTGTCGTGACTGCTGCCTTCGTAACTAATTTGTTCAAGATGATTAGGCAGGTTACCAGGAACAGAACGATAAAACTGGGGTTCAGCATTAAACAGCACTTCATCGTAAGCGTCATATTTGATTAATGCATCTTTAATGTTTTCTGCCATTGGCGATTCTTGTGTAGCTAAAAAGGCTGTGCCAGAGAATACCCCCTCTGCGCCAAGTGCAAAGGCAGCTTTGGTAGTTCGAGTGTCAACGATTCCACCAGCAGCCATCACTGGAATGCGACCGTCAACAATATCAACAACATATGGTACCGCCGAAAAGGTGCCAACAGCTTTTTTGGGAATCGTTCCACCTTCGTCAAAGCCGGTAGCTACTAAAACATCGACGTCTTTTTCGGCGGCCTCATTCACAACATCCCGCGTCGGTGTAGCGGGGCGGTAAACAATTTTAATATGGTGTTCTTTCAACATCTTAAACCATTTATCGATATATTTGGTTGAATTAATGACGGCAACTGGAACATGCTCATCAATCATCAGGTTAATGAGGGGTTGGGCATAGATATCTTTATCCGGATTATCATTTAGAACCAGGTTTAATCCAAATGGCTTGTCTGTTAACTGTTTTGTCAATTGAATTTGTTCACGCATATTAGCGAGAGTCTGATCATGACTTCGCGTTGGTTCATATTGTCCTGCGCTAATGCCAAGAACACCGAGTCCTCCGGCGTTAGAAACAGCAGCGACAAACTTGGCATTGGTCAACCAAAACATTGGTCCTTGAATAATGGGTTTCTCGATATTAAGTGCCTTCGTAATTCTATTTGTCATTTGAGTCTCTCCATAACTAAAATGTAATACCAATTATTATTTATACATGTTATTATTGGGCTGATATCCTATAATGTACAATACCAATTTAACTTTTAATTATTACAAAATAGTTATGGTGATTATATGACATGTTTAGAAAAGAAAATCAACATCTTAGATAACGTTAATTCTAGCCAAACAATCACAGAACTCGCCAATAAACTCTATTTGAGTCAGCCTTACATCAGTCGACTATTGAAAGATATGGAAAAAGAGTATGACGTATCGCTAGTTAATCGAGATGAACGACCGATTAGCTTAACGGATGCTGGTGTGGTCGTTTTAAACGATCTAAAACAGATTCAGAGTGATCAAGTCCAGATGAACAAAAATCTTGCTAGATTAAAGCAGGCTCGCAATCATGAAATCACGATCGTACTAAATTCGTCTTTTTGTGAAGAAGATACAGTGGCGGTTTCCACTGGTCTCATTAAAAATTTTCCAAACTTAAAGTTTAATTTTACTCTTAACGGGATGCCCCCACAGGAAAGTGACCTTATCAATAAGAACATTGATATATTGGTTGGGCCCAAGTGGAATAATCAATTACTCGATATCAAATTCTTGCAGATCAAACGTTTAGCGTTATTGATTCCGGCCTCGTGTTCACTTTACCAGGCGGATCGCCTCTATTGTCCATTTTCCGAAAATAACTTAACAGTGATGAATAATATTAACTATGTTGAAGCCAATGATAACTTGTTCCTTCAGCAACGGGTCAATCGTTTCCTCACTGACAATGGTATTCACATAAATAAGTTGGCAAAGGTGTCGTCAACCCGGTTAGCTGCCAAAGTAGCGGTTAGGGAGGGAGCTACCACCATCACAACAGATAAAATGGCCCAGCATGTTTTAGGGGAGCGGGCTGATTATAATTTAATGCTGTTCCCACAATCAGCACTGAATTTAGAAGTGGCGATCTCAATGCGGCGTGACGCTTCTCGTGAGATAAAAGAGGTCTTCGATTATCTGTATAATCGCTTAAAAGAAGTTTAGTGCTCAGAAAGGCAACTTATTCCAACAATAAATCTGGACTACAATGCTGAATCAGTTTATCCCAATTTAAAACTTCAATATTTTTCCGCGACGTTGAGATAATGCCATTTTTCCGCAGCCACGTCAGTTTACGTGTAAACGTTAAGAGCGGAATACCGATATTGGTTGCAATTTCTTCTTGGGTAAGGATAATTCCATGGGGCTTAAGTAACTTTTCATATTGATACAAGTAATTGCACGTACTCGTCAGACTGTCCCTGGTCGCAAGGGTAATGATGTCATACAGAAGAATAGCCGAAAAATCGGCGTACTGGCGCAGCATGCGCTTACTGAAGCGGGGATCATGATCTAATAAATGATCAATCGCTTTTTGGGCAATCTTTGTGACCTTTACGGGTGTCTGGGCTTTAACCAGTAGTGTGTCACGTTCGTTCCGATAGTGACGTTCTAGAGGACTGTACAGGGGAAATAAACCACCTGGTCCAATGAACCATTCCGTTTTTTCATTGCCGTTCTCCGCAATAATATAAAGCTTCAACACTCCAGAATGAACATAAAAAGATGTGTTCATATATTCGTTGGCGCCCACTAGTTGGTATCCTTTGGGCAAGTCAACTGGCTGTAAACCTGCTGTTAGTTCGCTCTCGAAGGGTTGAAAACTTTTGTCGTAATAAAATTCAGGGATTGTTAATTTCATAGTAATATTCCTTCACATCATTTGAAGTATAACTCCTTGATTCCATTATATATAATCGTTAGTGAAAAATCTTACAAGGAGTGATTCTCATGTCAAAAGTCGCTTTAATTACTGGTGGAACAAGTGGAATTGGCCTGGCCACGGACAAGAAGTTTCTTGCTGAAGGTTACAAAGTAGTTGCGGTAGGGATCAATGAAAAAGACTTCCCTCAGATTAGTAAAGATATCAATAATGACGATTTAGTTTTAATGAATTGTGATGTTTCTAATCGTGATGAAGTTAAACAATTGGTTGAAGATGTTGTTGCTAAGGAAGGCCATATTGATGTGCTCGTCAACTCAGCAGGTGTTCTTGCCAAGCACGTTGATTTAGTGGATGCCGACCTGGATAACATTGAGAAGACCATTCAAATTAACTTGATGGGAACCATCTACATTGATAAGTACGTTGGTCAAGTAATGAAGAAGCAGGGCTACGGCACTATTGTTAATATTGGTTCAATTGATGGCGTTATGGCCAACCACGAATCAATTGCTTACCATGCTTCCAAAGGTGGCGTCCACATGGTTACTAAAGCACTGGCTCGTGAACTGTCGCCGTACGGTGTGCGGGTTGTTGCCGTTGCACCAGCTTGGGTAGAAACCGGCATGGTGCCACCTAAGGCCAAGGAATATGGTTCTAAACTGATGATGAAGCACCGCCTCATTAGTCCAGACGAAATGGCTGGTGCCATCTACTTAATGACTTTACCAGAGGCTTCCTCAATTAACGGCAGTATCGTAATGGCTGATGATGGTTATGCTTCATTCAAAGGAATGGGAATTTTAGACCTCTAATTGTATAACAGAAAATAGGGTTCGTAGATCAATGCTACGAACCCTATTTTAATGTTAAATTAGCAATGATTTGTTTCTGAATCAATTCTATGTCATCATCACTACCCGGTATCTGGAAAAGTTTATTTTGTAATGAATAAACCAATATTGGCCCAATAAATATTCGCAGCATTTGGAATGGGGATAGTGATTGGTTGATTTCAGAGAAGTTCCCTTGAATTTCAGTTAGTTGTGTAATTACTCCCGTTGGTCCAGTAATTAAATCAGAATACATTGGTCCTGTTATTTGATTGGTGAGCACTTCTTGAAAGAGCAATTTAATGAAGTCAAAGTTGACATCAATAAAGTGCAACCGGTTAGTCACGATAAACTGCACCAATTCACCTAAACTAGCGAAATTTTTAACTTGACCAAAGAAGTTATCCTTGATTTCATTCAGAATAGGGTGGAGAAGATTAGTAAATAAATCGTTTTTGGAAGCAAAATACTTGTAAATTGTGCCTTCGCTAACCCCAGCTTGTTTAGCAATTTGTGCAGTGGTAGTAGCGTGAAAACCGTTACTGGCAAATAGTTTCAAAGCTGTTTTGAGGACCTTCTTTTTACCCGCGGGCATTTCTGCCTTTTCTAGTTGCTCAGCATAGTTATTTAGTACTTGTGCCATCGTCTTCACCTCTAAATATATTATACTTTGCGGTACCGTTTCAGACCAATGATATTTAACCATAACAGAACTATTAAGAAAACTAGTAAGGCAAAGATATCATACATCAATGTAGTAAGTCCCTGTCCATTCATCACAATTTTGGTTAGGGCATCCCCCGTGTACGTTAACGGTAAAACTTTGCCGACGTATTGAACCCAGTGGGCCATTGAATCCAGCGGGATAATACCAGAGAAAAATACCTGGGGAACCATGACTAATGGGATAAACTGCATCATTTGAAACTCTGAATTAGCCAGCGTTGACATTAAGATACCAAATGCAAGGGCGACCAACGCCAACAATACGGAAATCAAAATAATGTTAATCACACTACCGACAACCTCAACTTTAAGTAGCCAGATTGTCGCACAAACAATGACGGTGGATTGAATGATAGAAAGGATCCCATAACCGATCATGTAACCAAAGACGATTTCACTCCGCCGGACAGGAGTCGCCAGAAGCCGATCGAGTGTTCCGGTGGTTCTTTCTTTCAATAACGCCATTCCGGAGATCAGAAAGACGAAGAAAAAAACGAAGAAACCCATCAGAATTGGCACAATCTTTGTAAAAAAGCCAGTATCCTTATTACCATATTGGTAGTGGTTACTAATAGTTGGGGCCTTTGCAGATGGCGCGGTAACCTGCACTGCTGGATTTGTTTTCTGGATAATTGAAGCCAATTGCCTAGTGGTGGTCGTCAATTTGCTAATTGTTTGTCCAGTAATTGCTACTCGTAATGCCTGCTTTGTCAACGCCGTTTTACTAGCGTCTGTATTGGCATAGTTAACGCGGTATTGGTTGTTGGTTCGTGAGTATTCAATGACCGCATCGACATTGTTGTTTTTGAGTTGATGATTTGCCTGTCCTTTAGTTGAGACCTTCTTGACAGTTACCCCTTTGACATGGTCGAGGTTACTGCGGACCGTTTGGGTAACATTAACTGTTGCAATGGTTGCATTAGTGTTTGAATTTGCGGAAAACATCACATTCATTAACCACATAACTAAGATTGGGACCAAAAATATCAAAACTAGTGTTCTTTTATCACGAAATAGTTCCTGAAGCACTCGTTTACTGATTGCTAGTGTTCGCATTTGAATTTTCCTCCTGTTCTGCCTTTAAAAAGACATCTTCAATTGTTGGGACGTCATACTGATGCTCCAAATTTGTAGGAGAGTCAAAGGCAATAATTTTACCATGGAGAAGCAGAGCCACCCGGTCCGTATGCTCTGCCTCATCCATCACATGAGTAGTAATCAAAACACTCTTACCATGATTACGGAGTACGTTCAACTCGCGCCAAATTTGCCGACGTAAACCTGGATCAATCCCCACGGTGGGTTCATCAAGCACTAGTAACTCAGGATCACCGAGCAACGCAATCGCTAATGATAGCCGGCGCTTCATCCCACCGGAAAAGTCAGTAATTCGTTGGTCAAGGTCGTTTGTGAGGTTAACAACTTGACTAACATGGGCAATTTCTTCTCCTAACGATTTCCCACGAACGCCTTTCATTTCGCCGAAAAAGGTCAGGTTTTCGCGGGCTGACAGGCGATCATAAAGGGCATCCGACTGCGCCATGTATCCGATTTGACTAAGAAGCACCCGATTAGGCATTGTCTTTCCCAAAACGAGGGCACTTCCCAAATCAGCTTTTTCCATTCCCAGCATAGTTTTAATAACGGTGGTTTTACCCGAGCCAGATGGCCCAATTAAACCAACAATTTCACCGTGCTTGACGGTTAAATTGACATCTTCAAGGACTATGTGTTGGCCAAAGCTTTTTTTCAGATTTTGTAATTTGATAAGTGGGACCAATTTATCCATCTCCTTAGGTGAGTAAACACTCACTTGATGATTTAATTGTAGTGAGTGTTTACTCACTTGTCAACTTTAAGCTGCTTGCTAAAGCGGAATGTTTTCAAAATTCTCGCACTTCCAGTAAAATAAATTTATTAATGAAAAGAGGTTGATCAAATGAAGATCGGTTTTATTGGTACTGGTGTGATGGGGACAGGGATTATTAATAACCTCCTCAAGCACCAAGAAAAAGTTCTTGTATTTAACCGCACGAAGCAACATGCCCAGCCGGTGCTAGATGCCGGTGCGCAGTGGGTTGATTCGCCCGCTGAACTCGCGGCACAGGTGGATGTCGTCATGACCATGGTCGGTTTCCCGCAAGACGTTGAAGAAGTTTATTATGGCGACAATGGTATTTTGCATGGTGCACATGCGGGTGAGTACCTGATTGATATGACCACCAGTAAGCCATCACTCGACCAGCGAATCGCCCAAGATGGTGAAAAACTGGGGTGCCATGTGCTCGATACGCCCGTGTCGGGTGGCGATATTGGTGCAAAGAAAGGAACCTTAACGGTCATGGTCGGTGGTCACCGGGAAGATTTAACTGCTTTGCAACTGTTATTTGATGAATTTAGTAGTTCCGTCACTTACTTTGGGCCCGTCGGTAGTGGTCAAAATGCCAAAATGGCCAACCAAATTATGATTGCTGGGACAATGACGGGCATGACAGAGGCTCTCGTATATGCTAAAGCAGCGGGACTCGACCTTAGACAGACCATTCATACCCTTCAAGGCGGCGCCGCGGAAAACTTTAGCATGGGCAGCTATGGGCCCCGTATTCTTAAGGATGACTATACGCCGGGCTTCTTTGCTAAGCATTTCTTGAAGGATTTACGGATTGCTCTAGAAACAGCTGAACAGCTGCAAGTTGACCTGCCAGCAACGCAAGAGGCAAAGTATTTGTATCAGATCCTCGTCGATCAAAAGGGACTGGGTAACGATGGTACTCAAGCATTGATCAAGTTATGGTGGCAATAATAATTGACCAGTAGAGGTGAGAGAATGTTCTCACTCTGCTGGCCTTTTTAATAAAAAATTAGTTATTCTGCTTATCCTCGTTCATGATGTAACAAAAGTGCTAGAATTGGGTTTAGTTAATTGAAAAATTAATGACTATTTTGCTATTGAGGGTAAGCTGTATGGATAAGATATCATTTTTGATTGTTATGTTTGCTGCGTTGATCATTCCAATCGTGATGGCCCGTTTTAAAATTAAGAATGTGCCAACTGCGGTTGCCGAAATCATCACAGGAATTATTATTGGTAAGAGTGTTTTAAACATCGTGTCACAAACTGATGCTTTACACATGATGTCAACTTTAGGGGTCATGATGTTGATGTTCCTATCGGGGATGGAAATCAACTTTGACTTGTTCAAGAAGGATCCCGCCCAGAAAACCACTGATAAGGCTTCGCCACTAAAATTATCTTGTACTGCATTTGCGGTGGTTGTAATTAGTGCGATTGTCTTGGCCTTCATTTTACGTTGGCTGGGGATGTTCTCAGATGTTCTGTTTGCGGTTCTGCTGTTCTCCACGATCGCCCTGGGGGTTGTTATCCCAACCTTAAAGGAAAAAGAGATGCTCAACCGGCCCGCTGGTCAAACATTAATGCTGACGGCGGTCCTCGGGGAAGTTGTTCCCATGATGGGATTAACGATCTTTGCTTCCGTTAACGGTGGTAATGCTGGTCGGCTGTGGTTGATTGTGCTTTTATTTGTGGCCGCTATCTTCTTATTACGGCGGTTTAAGGAACCATTTATCTGGTTTAACAAGATCTCTAAGGCAACCACTCAACTGGATGTGCGGTTGGCTTTCTTCCTGATTTTCACCCTGGTTGCGATTGCTGACGATGTTGGTGCTGAAAACATCCTGGGGGCATTCTTAGCGGGGATGGTTATGAAGTTGCTGGAACCAGCTGAAGGAACCGAGAACAAGTTAACTTCAATTGGTTATGGCTTTGTCATTCCATTCTTTTTTATCATGACAGGGGTTAACTTAGACTTACGGAGCTTATTTACTAACCCATCAGCTCTGGCTTTAATTCCGGTCTTGGTAATTTGCTTTATTCTTGCCAAGTTACCAACCCTGTTCATTTTCCGACGTTCGTTGACAAGCAAGAATGCCTTTGCCGGTAGTTTCTTAATGGTTACCACGATTACGTTGGTCCTGCCAGCCTTGCAAGTTGCTCAGAACCTGCACACCATCACGTCTACGCAGTCCGATGCGTTCGTGTTGGCTGCGTTGATTGCTTGTGTTTTAGGACCCATTGTCTTCAACTCAACTTATAAGCTGGAAAAGGCCGACATGATCAAGGAACGGGTTGTTATTTTGGGCGCTAATATGGCCACCGTACCTGTCACCCGGCAACTATCACAAAACTGGTACGACATCCACTTGGTAACTGACAATCAGGATAATTATCACACCTACCAAAAGCGGGTGAAGGACTTAACCTATCTACCAAAGATTGATGAGGAGAGCTTGGCGAAGAATAACTTCTTTGATACCGATATTCTGGTTGCTGCGTTTGAAGATAGTGATAAGAACGCTGAATTAGCACGCTTGGCTAAACAGCACGGTGTTGACCGGGTAATTGCAGCCCAGGGCAACCCGGACCTCGGTAATGGTCAATTCGATGAATTACGGGCACAAGGGATTGAGGTTTATAACCCATTTAACGTTAACGTCAGTGTCTTGCGGACAATGATTCAAACGCCAGCAGTGCTGGAGATGTTGCGTAATACCCAGTGTGAATTCTTCACGGCAACTGTTAACAACGCGAAATACGTTGGTCAGCCACTTGCTGCTTTACCAGACGTTGATAAGGTTACAATCAGTCAAATATTCCGCAACAATGAATCAATATCGCCAAACGCCGGGACAATTCTGAAGCCGGGCGACCGGATCTTCTTTGTTGGTCCACGGGCTGATGCTGAGAAACTGCAGGATGAATTGAAATAATTTATGAATGAACTTTAAAAGAGCTCGTCACAGTGTCATTAGTTTGGTATTGTGGCGAGCTTTTTAATTTATTAAATCATGTTGACAAGCAACAAAATTATGATACTATATAATCAGATTATGTTGATAAGCAACAAAAAGGAATGATTTCTATGAGTACATTGTTAGTTATCCAAGCCCACCCGCATATTGAGAATAGTCTGTCATTAACGGTCGGCAAACAGTTTATTGATTCGTATCGTTCAAGTCATCCTGATGACCAGATCATCATTCGGGACCTATATGATAACGAGGGGGTTCCACCATTGAACGATGTGACAATGGAAGCTTGGCGGAAACAGAAGTTTGGTGAACCAATGACTGCGGAAGAAACTGATCTCTTGAAACGACATGAGGAGTGGTTGCAAGAATTCATTGATGCTGATAAGTATGTTTTCATTAACCCAATGTACAACCACTTCTTGCCAGCGGAGATGAAGCAGTACATTGACCTAACGGCGGTTGCCCATAAAACATTTAAATATACTGATAAAGGATAAGTCGGTCTATTGAAGGACAAGAAGGCCTTACATATTCAAGCCGCCGGGAGTGATTATCATAAAGGCGGCAAGTGGGCGATTATGAAATTTTTAGTCAAACGGGCATTTGGTGTCCAAAGTAAAGAAAGTTGTGCTTTAATGGACCTTGGTGATATGTACCTGACCAATACACTGAAGTTTTACGGAATAACGGATATTAGTAAGTTATTTATTGAAGGTGCTGATGCTCATCGTGATCAAAGACAACAAATTCTCAATAATGCCTTGCAGCAAGCGAAAGCGATGGCGAAGGACTTTTGATATAATAGATTGTTAATGAATTACTGCGAGGTCATAAAGATGAAAGACGCTACTATCAAGCAGATCCAGCAAAGAATTGCCTTGTTACGATCACAACATAATAATGTTCATGGTTCACAAGAGCAGCAGTGGATTCAGAAACACCTGAATGATGCCCACCTGCAAACCATCGTTATGCACCTGTCAATCATTGCCTTCCATACCTTATCTGCTTTGGAAGATGGTGAAAAAACTGGCATTGAGTTGGCTAATCAACTCCAAGTTACCCGGGGTGGAGTAACGCGAGCCGCTAAAAAGCTGCTTAGTTATGACTTAGTTGCGGCCACCCAGCACCCTGACGATAGAAAGAAAATCTATTATTCATTGACGAACTCTGGCAAAACATTAGCGAGGGTTCATGATCAGATGCACGCCGAGATTCGTAATAAGCTGGTTGATCGGTTAAGCGCTGCATATTCGGACCAGGAATTGCAGATTGTGGCCAATTTTTTAGATGACCTATATGAATTTGAGAAAACATTAAGATAATTACTAATAAGGCCCTTGCAATGTTATGTGATCCATTACAAAGGCCTTATTAATTTTTATTTTGATTAGCGTTTTAAATATGCTAGTGATCTGCAATAGGAGAACCCTAAATTAGCATTTTACCGAGGAAAAAGATAATTGGAACCAGGAGGGATGGCAAGAAGTCCAACGTCTTGATATCGCGTAATTTCAGGAGGGAGATCCCCGTTGTAGCAATGAGGAAACCACCGACGATTGAGATTTCAGTAATTAATGGCGTGCTGAAGAAACTTGCGGATAAGTACTTAGCAACGAAGTATATCATCCCTTGCCAACAAAAGAGGACTGGGGCACAGAGGAGCATCCCCCAACCAAAACTAGCACCAAAGACCATGGACGAAACAAAGTCCAGTGTGGCGTTGGTAAATAGCATTGTGTGATCGCCCTTAACGGCCGCCATGACGGGACCAACAATTGAGAGGGCGCCAATGCAATACAACAGGATTCCCGTGGCCAAGCCCTTACCAATTTGCGAACCCCCACCGAAATGTTTAATTAAGCCGTTGAAGTGATCATCAATCCGCCACCAAGTTCCTAAAGCAGCCCCAATAGCGAGGCTAACGATAAAGAGAACCGGATAATGACTTTTTGGCATG
>CALVFC010000035.1 GCA_944326735.1 uncultured Limosilactobacillus sp.
GGTTACCTGAACGGGATCAACCCATTCAACCAACCAGGGGTTGAAGCTTACAAGGTTAACATGTTTGGCCTGTTAGGAAAGCCGGGCTACGAAGAAGTCGGCGACAAGCTGCGTAAGGAAATGGAAGAAAATAAGTAGAGGAGATTGGGCTTATGTTATTAGGTAGCATTGAAGCCGGCGGTACAAAGTTTGTCTGTGCCGTTGGTAACATTAATTATCAAATTCAAGATTCTATTCATATTCCAACAACCACTCCTGAAGAAACGATTCAAAAGTGTATTGAATACTTTGATCAATTCAAGGATGATCTGAGTGCAATTGCCATTGCTTCATTCGGGCCGATCGAAATTCGGCGGAGTTCGCCAAAGTATGGTTACATCACCAATACACCAAAGCCAGGTTGGCAAGACACGGACTTTGTTGGTCCATTTAAGAAGCACTTTAATGTGCCAATTGCCTGGACGACTGACGTTAACGGGTCTGCTTATGGTGAATACGTATTATCAACATTATTCAACAAGCGGATCAACTCGCTGGTTTACTACACCATCGGTACTGGTGTGGGTGCGGGCTGCGTCATCAATGGTCACTTTGTTGGTGAAATGGGGCACCCCGAAATGGGCCACATCCGTGTTAAGCGCCACCCTGACGACATGAACTTTAAGGGTATTTGTCCTTTCCATGGTGACTGCCTTGAAGGATTAGTATCCGGGCCAACCTTCGATGCTCGTTTGGGTAAGAAGGGGAAGGATGTTCCATTAACTGACCATGTTTGGGACATCATGGCTTATTACGTTGCCCAAGCGGCATTGGATGCCACCCTGATGTTCCGTCCTGGACAGATTGTCTTCGGCGGCGGGGTTGTTAGCGAAGAATTCTTGAAGAAGGTTCGTCGCGAATTCAAGAAGCTGTTGAATGACTATGTTGAAGTTGGTGACCTTGATGAATACATCACCATGCCATTGGCTCAACACAATGGTTCAGCCACGATTGGTGACTTTGCCTTAGCATTAAAGGCTGCTACAAATTAATTATTGGAGATGAAAGAGAATGGCATTTAACAAGAGTTTAGCTGGTTACTATGATGATTTGGCTCACGTGGGTATTCCAGCAGAAGATTTAAAGAAGACCGTTGCCTTTTGGGAAGGCTTAGGCTTTAAGGAACAAGGTCGTTTTGATACTGATGACCAAGGACACCAAGTTGCCTTCATGAAGGCTGGTCACTTGATGCTTGAAATTTGGGACAGTGATGGTGCCGTTAAGAAGACTGGTGCGATCAACCATATTTCATTGAATGTTGAAGATGCTGATGGTGCCTTTAAGGCAGCCAAGGAAGAGGGCTACAACGTCAAAGAAGACGAAGTTCAACACCTTGACTACTGGAAGCACGGGATCAAGTTCTTTAACATCTTGGGCCCTAATAACGAAACAATTGAATTCTGCGAAGTTGTTAAAGGCTAATGATTGTTGACCGACCTGTAATTAGGCAGGCAGATTAAATTAGGAGGAATTTATTTATGCAAGCTTTAGTAATGACTGGAAAGAAACAACTTGAAATCGATGACAACTACAAAAAGCCAGAACCAAAACCAAATGAAGTTTTGGTCCACACTGCTTGGGCTGGTATTTGTGGGACTGATAAGGCCCTATACAATGGTTTGCCAGGTTCTGCTGATGCGGTTCCACCAATTGTATTAGGTCACGAAAACTCTGGTGTGATCGCTGCAGTTGGTTCCGACGTTGAAGACTTCAAGGTTGGTGACCGGGTCAGCGTTGACCCTAACATTTACTGCCACAAGTGCTACTACTGCCGGACTTCCCGTCCAGAACTGTGTGAACACTTGGATGCCGTTGGTGTTACCCGTGACGGTGGTTTCGAAGATTACTTCACAGCTCCAGAAGAAGTTGTTTACCATGTTCCAGACAACGTTTCTTTGGAAGCCGCTGCTGTGATTGAACCAATCTCTTGTGCAATGCACGCCGTTGATCTTTTGACCACCCACCCATACCAAAACGCCTTGGTTATTGGTGATGGTTTCGAAGGCCAATTGATTTGCCAAATCTTGAAGGCTCGCGGTGTTCGTGAAGTTACCCTTGCCGGGACTTCTGATGACAAGCTGGCTAGTAACCGTAAGCACTTTGGCTTCAAGACGATTAACAATATGACTAATCCTGAAGACGTTAAGGACGATTCTTACGACATTGTTGTTGAAGCTGTTGGTTTGCCAAAGACTCAAGAACAAGCCGTTGAAGCTGCTCGTCGTGGTGGTCAAGTTCTGATGTTCGGTGTTGGTAACCCTGACTCAACATTTAAGGTTAATACTTACAAGGTTTACCAAAAGCAATTAACCATTCAAGGAACCTTCATCAACCCTTACACCTTTGAAGATTCCATCGCCTTATTACAATCCGGCGATGTTGATCCACTGCCATTAATTTCCAACGTATTGGACTTTGCCCACGTTGAAGACTTTGTTTCTGGCAAACTTGGTGGCATTTCCAAGGCTATTGTTAAGGTTGCCGGCGAAGAAGCTTAATTTAAACACTACACGGATAAGAGAGGAACGAATCAAATGAATGAATCAAAGTTTATTTCCTGGTTAGGACGGATTGCATCAATCATTGCTATTCTGATGTACGTTTCATACATTGCCCAGATTATTAATAACCTGCACGGCGATTATGGTGCACCACTACAACCATTTGTTGCCGGTGTAAACTGCTCACTTTGGAGTATCTATGCCTACTTTAAGAAGGATCGGGATTGGCCAGTCTTCTGGGCTAACTTCCCCGGGGTATTCTTTAGTTTTGCAACCTTCTTAACCTGCTTCCCTTGGTAGTGATTAAGTTAACCGCACTTCACAATTAGATAACTAACAGCAATCAATGACTGTCACGGACGGTTATTGGTTGCTTTTTTCTTCATGCATCAGCCACGGTTCACGATTAAGGGTATAATACAGGGAATGTTTGCATTGAGAGGTTAATGACAATGAAAGATGATTACAAATATACTAGTGACAACTTTAAGATTGATGAAGCACCAACCTTTGTGAAGAGTAGTGCTGACGATCTTGATAATATTAAGCTCCAGATTGAGGATAACTTGCGCCGGATTCGGCGGGCCCAAAAGAAGATGTATGCCCGTCGCAAGTACGGTGTCTTGGTAGTGTTCCAGGCACTGGATGCGGCCGGAAAAGACAGTATGATTGCCCACATTTTCTCCGGCGTTAACCCGGTCGGCTTCAAGGTTGCTAACTTCAAGCAACCAACTAGTAATGAATTACGGCACGACTTTCTGTGGCGGATTAATAAGCAGTTGCCATCGCGTGGTGAAATCGGGGTCTTCAACCGCTCTTACTACGAAGATGTCCTTGTGTCCCGCGTTCACCCAGAGATTATCTTAAATGCGAACTTGCCTGGCGTGGAAACTCTAGATGATGTGAATAAGCATTTCTGGGATAATCGTTACCAGGATATTTGTGATTATGAAAAGTACCTTTCCCGTAACGGCTTCGTGATTTTGAAGTTCTTCCTGCATATGTCTAAGGCTGAACAGAAGAACCGTTTCTTGCGGCGGATCAACATTCCAAAGAAAAATTGGAAGTTCTCAGCGGCCGATATTCGGGAACGACAATACTGGGACAAGTACCAGTCTGTGTACGAAAAGGCCATTAATAAGACGGCTACCAAGCAAAACCCGTGGTACGTTATTCCGGCTGATGACAAGTGGTACTCCCGCCTGATTGTCTCTGATATCCTGACAAAACGGATTGAAGAATTGCCACTGGCTTACCCTGAACTACCCGCTGACAAACGGGCTGAACTAGCTCAGGCTAAACAAGAATTGGAAAACGAAAAGTAATACAAAGACCACTCTGACTGGCAATTGCCAATCAAAGTGGTCTTTATGTATTATTTGATATTGTACTTTTCAGCAACCAAGTCGCGCACTTCATTAAAGTTTTTGACCGGCGCGGGCTTGGCAGGATGGTCACCGAGCATCTTTTCCATCCAAATCATGTCATACCAGTGACCAAACTTATAACCACAGTCATGAAATTTACCCACGAGCTGGTAGCCGAGGTGGTGGTGGAAATCGGCACTGTTAGTGTTTAGGTGTGGGTCATCAGGGGACTTCGGGTAACCAATGCATGCGTTGAGGTTCAGAATCCCCATCACCCGACTGATATCTTCAATGGCCTGGTACAAGCGTCCCCCAATACCGCCATGCCGGTCAGCGGGGTCCACGTAGATCGAAGTTTCGGCTGCCCAATCATAGGCATCACGACCAACAAAGGGACTCAAATAGGCATATCCGACGACCAGGTGATTGCGTTCGGCGACAATGTAGGGATATTTCTTTTGAATAGTGGCCATTCGTTGTTGAAATTCCTGTACTGATGGGACGGTGCATTCAAATGTGATCACGGTATCCTTGATATAGGGAGTATAGATTTCTAATAATCGTGGTGCATCTGCTGGAGTGGCAACACGAAGCGTTATTTGTTCGTTCATGGCAGACCTTCCTTATTCAACCTAATGCTATGTATGATGGCACAAATCATGGTTAGATAACAGCTTTATTGGCTGATTGGTGGAAAAGTTAACCAGGGATGGGTTCTTAGTAATTAAAATTATCCTGGTTGGCGGTTTGAGGTTAATGATCTGAAGAACTTACTGATGATCAGGAGACTGGGTGATGCTTTGACCATACTGGCACACCTTTAATAAGGGACAACCCGCACACTGGGGGTGACGAGCTGTGCATTGATAACGACCCCAGAAGATCATACTGTGGTGGGCATCGAGCCAGTGTTCTTTCGGCACCGCCCTCATTAACCGCTTTTCAACCTGCAGGCGGCTAGCATTAGGAGCCACCATCGCCAGACGGTGAGCCACACGGTTGACATGGGTATCGACTGGGAAGGCGGGGATATTAAAGCATTCCGCCAATACGACGTCCGCAACCTTACGGCCCACTCCAGAGAGACTGGTAA
Source organism: uncultured Limosilactobacillus sp. (assembly GCA_944326735.1). The sequence continues at coordinate 5,001 of CALVFC010000035.1, forward strand.
GCTCCTTTAACGTATGTGGAACCTCGCTATTAAATCGGGTGACAAGTTCACGGGAGCAATTGACGAGGAACTTAGCTTTGTTGTGGTATAAACCAAGCCGTTGGATGAAAGGCTCAACATCTTGCGGCTCAACGGCAGCTAATGATTGGGGAGTCGGAAAATGAGCGAAGAGTGCCGGCGTAACTTGGTTCACGGACTGGTCAGTCGACTGGGCGCTAAGAATGGTCGCCAGCAGGAAATGAAAGGTGGTATCGCCGTTAAGGGTCGTAGAAGCTTCCGGAAATTGATGGAGCATCACCTTGATGGCGGCCAACGTTTCTTGATCATTTAACAATTGAATTCCTCCAATCAACAAAAGCTTAGCAAATGATGATTATTTTATATGCTATTATAACGCTATTTTAAAGATGATAAATTGACGAAATACCTTTAAACCCCTTAAAACGCTTGATTTTTATAATTATAGGTGTATAATTATACATGAACGGACGGGGTGATATTTATCATCCTATTATTAGCTATCATCTAAGATAAGCGTTAACACACAGAAATTGACCAAAATAAAAACTCATACCGAAATCATTCGCCGGTCGATACCCCAATGTAGTTAGAAGAATACCATGTCTCCTCCCCATGATTGTGGTAAAAACTTACGGCAATGAATCTGCTGTGGTTACATACTATCTAACGCTTACCCCCTAATGGTAGCTATGGTCGATAGTTCATTGCCACTAACAACATTCATCGGTGTTTGATGACGGTATGAGTTCACAGTTAGTTAGATAACTGTTGCGATAGAGGCTGGGATTAATTCCCAGTCTCTTTTCGTTTTAAATGACTTTACAGTCATTCGTCCTCTATTGTTATCTTCTTAATGAGAATGTGCAAATATTAATGCCCCATTAACAATAATTTAATAGCTTAAAGCCGCCTCCTAAACCGTTTTCAGCATAATATAACCTTGACGATTTAATTAGTGCTTGTTACAATAAATTAAAATTTTCTAATATAATTCTAACAAAAAGGAGGAAGGGTATATGAGTTTTTGGAAAACAATTACCCGAAAAGAAGATCCCGCCGTTTACGCAAGTAAAGACGGGCACCTAGTACGTTCGTTGAAGGTGCGGGATTTCTTAGCACTTGGGGTCGGGACAATTGTCTCCACTTCAATTTTCACTCTTCCCGGAGAAGTGGCGGCAATGCATACTGGTCCAGCGGTGGCAATTTCATTCCTGCTGGCAGCGGTTGTCGCTGGATTAGTGGCTTTTGCTTATGCCGAAATGGCAGCGGCATTGCCGTTCGCTGGTTCTGCTTATTCGTGGATTAACGTTATCTTTGGTGAATTCTTTGGCTGGGTTGCCGGTTGGGCCCTCTTGGCGGAATACTTTATTGCTTTAGCCTTCGTGGGGTCAGGACTGTCTGCCAACCTTCGTGGGTTGCTTGCCCCAATGGGGATTTCACTTCCAAAGTCCTTGTCTAACGCCTTTGGGACTGATGGCGGAATTGTCGACTTGATTTCTGTCGTGGTTATTGCGTTGGTGGCCATTTTGATTTCACAGGGGGCTTCACGGGCTGCCCGGGTGGAAAATATTCTGGTGGTTATGAAGGTCTTTGTTGTTTTGCTGTTTATCGTGGTTGGTTTGACCGCTTTGCACGCTGCAAACTACGTGCCATTTGTTCCTAAATATCGCCCAACCGCTAATGGTCCTTTTGGTGGTTGGCAAGGGATTTACGCCGGTGTTTCGATGATTTTCCTGTCCTACATTGGTTTTGATTCCATCGCTGCCAACTCTGCCGAAGCGGTTAACCCGCAAAAGACGATGCCACGGGGGATCCTCGGTTCTCTGGCAATTGCCGTTGTGCTGTTCGTGGCCGTTAGTCTGGTCCTTGTTGGGATGATGCCATACAGTAAGTACGCTAACAGCGCGGAACCTGTCGGCTTGGCACTGCGGGCTGCTGGACACGGTGGCGTTGCCGCAGTTGTTCAAACTGTTGCGGTTGTGGGGATGTTTACTGCCCTGATCGGAATGAGTATGGCTGGTTCACGGCTGATCTACTCATTCGGGCGTGACGGAATGTTGCCAAAATGGTTGGGGACGCTTGATAAGCACAATCGTCCAAACCGGGCACTGTGGACATTGACAATTGTCGGTATCCTGATTGGGGCCTTCTTCCCATTCGCTTTCCTGTCACAGCTGATTTCAGCCGGGACATTGATCGCCTTCATGTTTGTTTCACTCGGTGTTTATGCCCTGCGTCCACGTGAAGGAAAGGACATCGCTGAACCAGCTTTCAAGATGCCCCTGTACCCAGTAATGCCAGCACTGGGCTTCTTAGCAGCACTGCTGGTCTTCTTGGGACTGGATAGTCAAGCGAAAATTTATGCGGGTGTTTGGTTCGTCCTTGGTTTGGTAATTTACTTTACTTACGGTGTTCGTCACTCAGCATTAAATAAGAAACAAAAGTAAAAGGAGTTGACTCGGTAATGGGTTCAATGGAAAAGAACAAGCAAATTCTTGCTAAAGAAAAAGAAGCCTTCGCAACAGCAGCACGAATCAAGTATTACGATATTGTGCTCGATCATGGGAAGGGCGCCATTTTAACTGACGTGGATGGCAACGATTATATTGACCTTTTAGCGAGTGCTAGCTCCACTAACACTGGCCACTGTCATCCAAAGGTGGTCAAAGCTATTCAAGATCAAGCTCAGAAACTGATTCAATATACACCAGCTTATTTTGCCAACAGTCAGGCGGCGCGCTTAGCACCACGCTTAGCGGCGCTGGCACCAATGCCTGGCCCAGTGGAAGTCGCTTGGGGTAATTCAGGATCTGATGCTAATGATGGGATCATCAAGTTCGCACGTGCTTATACCGGGCGACCATATATGGTGTCATTTACCGGCGCCTACCATGGTTCAACATTTGGGTCGATGACCTTATCAGGGGTGTCACTTAATATGACGCGTAAGATGGGTCCATTACTACCTGGAGTTGTAAAGGTCCCATTCCCAGATCCATGGGATAAGCTACCCAACGAAAGCGATGAGGACTTCGCTGAACGTTACTTCAAACTGTTTAAGTTACCATTTGAAACGTACTTACCAGCTGACGAAACGGCCGCCGTTTTGATTGAACCAATCCAAGGTGACGGTGGAATTGTGAAAACACCACCGCAGTTCATGAAGAAGGTTTATGACTTCTGTAAACAAAATGGCATCCTGTTTGCCATTGATGAAGTCAACCAAGGAATGGGCCGGACTGGTAAGTGGTGGTCTGTTCAGAACTTTGACGGGATTGAACCAGACTTAATGGCTGTCGGTAAGTCCCTTGCATCTGGACTACCACTTAGTGCGGTGGTTGGCCGTAAGGAAGTCATGGAATCATTAGGCGCACCAGCGAACGTTTACACTACTGCTGGGAACCCAGTGACAACCGCTGCCGCTAACGCCACGATTGACGTTATTAAGGAAGAACATTTGCTGGAACGCTCGCAAAAGTTGGGCGCCAAGGCCAAGAAGTTCTTTGATGAAGAGAAAGAGAAGTATAACTTTATCGGTGGCGTCCGGATGTACGGACTTGATGGTGGAATTGACATTATCAATCCTGAAACCGGTGAAGGTGACGACGAAGCAACGACGAAGATCATGTACCGTGTCTTTGAATTAGGTGCAATCATTATCAGCTTGCGGGGCCACATTCTCCGCTTCCAGCCACCATTGGTAATTACGGAAGAAGAATTAGATCGTGCATTTGCAATGATTGACCAAGCATTTAGTGAATATGCACAGCGGAAGTTATCACTCCCTGGCAATGCTGGTGAACTTGGCTGGTAATTCAAATGGACAATCGATAGGAGGTCGGCATGGAAAAGTTTGCAAAGGATCGACAGGTTGCTTCTGCTGAACGTGAAGTACTGTCGAAGTCATCACGGATTCGTTTCTTTGATGTTGTTGTCGATCATGGCCAGGGAGCCACGATTACAGATATTGAAGGTAATCAATATATTGACCTGGTTGCTTCTGCTAGTACAGCTAATGTCGGTCACGCCAATCCCCATGTGGTTCAGGCGGTATGCCAGCAAGCAGCCAAGCTAATTCAATATACCCCGGCCTACTTTGCGAATAGTCAAGCGGCCCGTTTAGCACCACGGTTAGCTGACCTTGCACCAATGTCAGGGCCAACCGAAGTGGTTTGGGGGAATTCCGGGGCAGAAGCGAATGAAGCGATGCTGAAATTTGCCCGGGGATACACTGGTCGTCAGTATGTCGTGACTTACATGGGCGACTGCCACGGTTCATCCTACGGGGCGGCCTCTTTATCATCGATTAGCCTGAACCTTACGAAGAAGATTGGACCGATGGTACCGGGAATTGTCAAGGTTCCTTACCCAATGCCATGGGATCGTTTACCCAACGAAAGCGAACACGACTTTGTTGAGCGGATGTTTGCTCAATTTGAACTGCCATTCAAGACCTACTTGCCAGCCGACGAAACAGCAATGGTGCTGTTGGAACCTATTCAAGGGGATGCCGGAATCGTGAAACCGCCGGTAGAGTACCTTAAGAAGGTTCATCATTTTTGTCGCCAGCACGGGATCCTGTTTGCAATTGATGAAATTAACCAGGGCCTCGGTCGCTCCGGTAAGTGGTGGTCAATTCAACACTTTGGCATTGAGCCAGACTTGATGGCAGTGGGGAAATCGTTAGCAAACGGGTTATCACTTAGTGCGGTCGTGGGCCGAAAAGAAATTATGGAATCACTGGACGCCCCGGCCCATGTCTTTACCACTGCTGGTAATCCGGTCACGACCGCAGCAGCCAACGCAACGCTGGATGTCATTGAACAAGAACATTTACCAGAACGGTCCGCCAGATTAGGCCAAGTGGCGGCGAAGTTCTTTGCCGAAGAACAAGATAAGTACGACTTTATCAAGACTTTTCGAATGTACGGCCTGAATGGGGCCATCGAAATTGTTGACCCTGCTACTGGGCAACCAGATAATGAACGACTAATGAAGATCCTTTACCGGGCCTTACAAAAGGGTGTTATTCTGATTGCACTAGGGGCCAATATGATCCGGTTCCAGCCGCCATTGATTATTCCGGAAGAACAATTACAGGAAGCCTTTGCTATTCTGGATGACGTCTTCAATGAGTGTGCTCAAGATAAATTAACGTTACCAGCTAACATTAGTGAACTTGGTTGGTAAAAAGGGAATTAGGGAATCCATAATTTGGGTTCCCTAATTTTTGTTGTTAAGGTACACTAAAACTAGGAGATGAAGAAGATGCAAAAAGCAATCGTCTGGATCCGGGCCATCTTTTGGTTAGTGGTCGTGATCCTCACATTTTGTAACATGATGATGCTGTCCATGGACTTGATGGCGATCGGGATGTTCTTAGAAGCCGTTAACTGTCTATACACGTTTTATCACCGAAAATAATCATAATCCCTATGCTGACAATCACCAGCATGGGGATTTTTGTTACAAATAATGATTGACATTGAAACACACCTCTCTATAATAATTGTTAGTCGACTAACAAAATAGGAGGCCAGCATGAAAAACATTGGTCAATTAATCAAAAGCGCCCATAACGCTTTAAGTAATGATATTAATCATTTTGCCAGTCAGTATGGATTGACCGGCACACAAATGTCAGTGATTGACTTCATTGCGCGCCATGATCATCAACAAGTAAGTCAGCGGGCGATTGAAGAAGAGTTTAATATTCGGCGGTCCACGACCACAACAATTTTACAAAGAATGAGTAAGCGCCAATTGATCACCCGGTCTAGTTCCATCACTGACCGGCGGCAAAAAATTGTGCAATTGAGTTCGCAGGGGGCAAAATT
>CALVFC010000036.1 GCA_944326735.1 uncultured Limosilactobacillus sp.
AAATCAATAATAATGAATATCAGTATATCGTGGCAACCGATATTGCCGCTCGCGGAATCGATATTGATGGTGTTTCACTGGTCATCAATGATGATATTCCCACGGACCTCGAATACTTTGTCCACCGGGTTGGGCGGACTGGCCGAAATGGTTTACAGGGGACGGCGATTACCCTTTATGCACCAGCGGAAGATGATTTGATTCAAAAGTTGGAAGAACGGGGGATTAAGTTTATCCCTAAGGAAATTCGTCATGGACGGTTGGTTACTACTCACGACCGCAATCGGCGGCAGCATTATCGGCGTAGCAAGCAGGCCTTGGATCCGAATATGAAGGGCTTTGTGAAGAAAACCAAGCGAAAGGTTAAGCCGGGATACAAGAAACGGATCAAACGTGCCATTCGGGAAGACGAACAGCAGAAGCATAAATTGGAAATCCGTCACCGAATTCGTAAGGCTAAGCGTGCTCGTCAACGTCAGCACCGTCGCGAACGAAATAGCCGTTGATTTTAAATTAATTGTTCGCTATAATATGACTCGTTTGGGACATGCTATTCAGATGCATGCTTTGCAGAAACAACCGGGTTGATGAGACGGTTGACTTGCACTGGCTGGTGCTCCCCATTCGCATAATTTAATAATCAAACTTACTTTTTAGTAAGAAATAAGAGGTATACGAAATCCATCGTTGCAATCAGAGTGGTACCGCGTCAGTTCGGCGTCTCTGTTAGCAGGGATGGATTTCGTTTTTTTGATTGGAAAGGGAGAGAAGAATGAAAAAACTGAAAAAGCTGAACAGTGCTCAGGTTCGGCGGATGTACTTGAAGTTCTTTGAAGAGCACGGTCATAAGATTATGCCTAGTGCTTCATTAGTTCCGGTAAACGACCCAACCTTACTGTGGATTAATTCTGGTGTTGCCACAATGAAGAAGTACTTTGATGGTAAAGTTGTTCCAGAAAATCCGCGGATGACAAGTTCTCAGAAGAGTATTCGGACCAACGATATTGAAAATGTTGGTAAGACTGCCCGGCACCACACAATGTTTGAAATGCTGGGGAACTTCTCTGTTGGTGATTACTTCAAGAATGAAGTTATTCCATGGGCCTGGGAATTATTGACCAGTGACAAATGGTTTGGTTTTGATCCTGAACGGCTATACATCACTTATTACCCTAAAGACCACGATGCTTATAACAAGTGGCGTGAAGTTGGGGTAGCTAAGGACCACTTAATTCCTGACGAGGATAACTTCTGGGATATTGGTCAAGGTCCTTCTGGTCCAGATACGGAAATTTTCTATGACCGTGGTCAAGAATTTAATAACTTAGCCGATGACGATCCAGAAAATTACCCCGGTGGTGAAAACGAACGTTACCTGGAAATTTGGAACATTGTCTTCAGTCAGTTTAATCACACCCCTGAAGATACCTATGAACCACTTCCCCACAAAAACATTGATACGGGAATGGGCCTCGAACGGGTGGTTTCGATCTTCGAAAACGCACCTACTAACTTTGAAACCGACTTATTCATGCCTTTGATCAAGCAAACGGAAAAGTTCAGTGGAACGAAGAAGTACGGTCAAAATAAGGAAGATGATATTCAATTTAAGATCATCGCGGACCACATCCGGACGATTACCTTTGCTATTGGGGATGGTGCCTTACCTTCCAACGTTGGTCGTGGTTATGTTATCCGGCGGTTGTTACGGCGGGCAGTTGTTGCCGGCAAGAAGCTTGGTATTGATAAGCCATTCCTGGCCAAGATGGTACCAACAGTCGGTGAAATCATGAAGGATTACTATCCTGACGTCTTAGAAAATGCTGATTACATTGCCTCGGTTATTAAGTCTGAAGAAGACCGGTTCAGTGCAACCCTGAACGGTGGGCTGAACCTCTTAAACAATGTGATTGCTAATGCTAAGCAGGATGGGACCAACGAGATTGATGGCCGGACCGCCTTCAAGCTCTATGATACCTATGGCTTCCCAATCGAATTGACGAAGGAATATGCTAGTGATGAAGGCTTGACCGTTGATGAAAAGGGCTTCCAAGCTGCCATGACGGAACAACAAAACCGGGCACGGAACGCTCGTGACATGGATAATGGGATGGGTGTTCAAACCGACCTCTGGACAGACTTTAAGGAAGACAGCAAGTATGTTGGTTACACTGACCTGACGGTTGATAATTCCAAGGTAATTGGTTTAGCTCATGATGGCAAGCAAGCTGATGAAGCTCAACCTGGTGACAAGAATATCGAAGTAATCTTTGATGTCACCCCATTCTATGCAGAAATGGGTGGTCAAGTTGCAGACACTGGTGACATCATTGATAACTACGGTAAGAAGGTTGGCCGAGTTGTTGATGTTCAACATGCACCAAATCAACAAAACCTGCATCGGGTAGAATTAACTGCTCCTCTGAAGAAGGGGGCCCGTTATAAGCTTGTTGTTGACCGGATTCGCCACCTGAAGATTGAAAAGAACCACACGGCTACGCACTTGCTTGACCAAGCATTGCGGAATGTCCTCGGTGGACACACTCAACAAGCGGGATCATTAGTTGAAGAACACTACCTGCGTTTTGACTTTAACCACTTTGGCCAAGTTACTGCTAAGGACCTGAAGGCTGTTGAAGAAATGGTTAACGAACAGATTTGGAAAGAAATCCCAGTCAAGACAGTCGAAACCGATATCGATTCTGCTAAGGAAATGGGTGCAATTGCGCTCTTCTCTGACAAGTACGGTGACAAGGTCCGGGTTGTTAAGATTGGTGATTATAACACTGAATTCTGTGGTGGTGACCACGTCAAGAATACCAATGAACTGGGCCTCTTCAAGATTGTTTCAGAAGGTGGGGTTGGTGCTGGTATCCGGCGGATTGAAGCCGTTACTTCTAGTGATGCCTTCAAGTTCCTGCAAACTCATGATGACTTGTTGAACCAAGTTGCTAGTGATTTGAAGGTTGCCCAACTGAAGGAAGTCCCTCACCAAGTTGAAAGCCTGCAGTCTGAATTAAAACAGGCGCAAAAGCAGAGTGAAGCTCTTCAATCTAAGATTGCTGCTCAACAAGCTAACAATGTCTTTGACAATGTTCAAAAGACTAACCAAGGGAGCTTGATTGCTGCCGAAGTTAAGGTTGCCGGGATGGGTCAATTACGGCAATTGGCTGACAGTTGGCGTGCTAAGAAACTGTCTGACGTTCTGGTTCTGGGGACAGCTAATGATGGCAAGGCTAACCTCTTAGTTGCGGTCAGCGATAACAAGGTTAAGAGTGGCCTTAAAGCTGGTGATTTGATTAAGACCATTGCCCCAGCCATTAATGGTGGCGGTGGCGGTCGTCCTAATATGGCCCAAGCCGGTGGTAAGAACCCAGCGGGAATTCAGGATGCCCTGAAGCAAGCTACTGAATACTTGAATAAGTAACTAACATCTAGTCAACAAGTTTGACCGATAATTAACCAAATGGTACTGGAGATAATTTTTCCGGTGCCATTTTTGCGTCAATAAATGATTTTATGGGGATGAAAATAGGCATTAATTGTGCTTTGACCACGAATATAGTAAAATGAACAAACGAATAGTCGCTGGAGGTGACATTAATGTCCACAAATAATGACAAGACGATGTTTTTTGATTTCGGTCAAAATCACCAAGAAAACATCAAACAAACTTTAAAGACAGTCTATGAAGCTTTGGAAGAAAAGGGTTATAATCCCATTAACCAAATTGTTGGATATCTTTTATCTGGAGATCCCGCTTATATTCCTCGTTTGAATGATGCCCGGAATTTGATCCGCCAGCATGAACGTGATGAAATTATTGAAGAATTAGTACGCTTTTACCTGAAGAATAATGGTGAGACTAAATGAGACTAATGGGGTTGGATGTTGGCTCGAAGACCGTTGGTATTTCCGTCAGTGACCCATTGGGATGGACAGCACAGGCAGTCGAAATTATTCCAATTAATGAAGATGAAGAAGTATTTGGAATTGACCGGGTTGCCGAACTAGTACAGCAAAAGCAAGTCGGCGGCTTTGTTGTGGGCCTCCCTAAAAATATGAATAATACTGAGGGCCCACGGGTTGACGCATCACACCATTATGGAGAGTTACTAAAGAAACGTTTTCCGGATATCCCGGTTGACTTCCAGGATGAGCGTCTGACCACTGTTGAAGCTCACCGGATGTTGGTTGAAGAGGCGGATATCTCACGGGCAAAGCAAAAAAAGGTGATTGATGAAGTTGCTGCCACCTTCATATTGCAAAGCTACTTAGACCGTCACGGAAAGTTAGTACAACTGTTAAAGTGAGGAAGTTAAATGAGTAAACAAGAACAGTCAGATGATCAATTAATTACCCTGATTGACGAAGATGGCAATGAACAGTTATTTAAGGAACTGTTTACGTTTGATTCGGATGATTACGGTAAATCATATATTTTTATTTATCCGGCAGACCAAGAAAATGATGACTCAGTTGATATCCAGGCTTACATCGTTGCCGATAACCAAGACGGTGATGGCCAGGACCTTGTGCCAATCGAGGATGACCAAGAATGGGACATGGTTGAACAGGTCCTCAATACCTTTCTTGATAATGATGGACATTTCCAAGGATAATTATCTGATTTTGAATTACGAAGGCCAAGTCAACTCCGCGCGGTGATTGACTTGGCCTTCCTGTTGCTGTTATGTAAAAAGGAGCATTTTAATGATATTAACGACCATTATAATTTTACTGTTATTGGCTTCGTTTGTGCTTGGCCATCGACGGGGAATTTTTTCCATGGTTGCTTCTGTCGCTGTCTATGTTGTCGCTTGGGTTGGTGCTCAGATGATTAGCCCATTGGTTGGTAATTGGCTGGTTAACATGTTTCCAGACGCCAGTGGAACGACTCCATTGTCAGGTGACCAACTGGCCCATTTGGATTTAAATCAGTTTTTTTATCATGGATTAGCGCAATTACTAATTTTCATTGTTCTCGTTATTGTGTTACGCATCATTTTACGCAAACTAGGCTGGATAACACATTTACCGATTCTTGGAACAATTGATCGGTTAGCCGGTGGCATTGTCGCAGTAATTTGTTGCTACCTGGTAATTATGGTTGTCCTCCTAATCGGTCAGTTGTGGCCCAATGCTTGGTGGCAAGTCCAGCTGGCTAATTCGGAATTAGCTCAGTGGATGGTCTCACAAACACCAGTGATTAGCGAACAGATGATTGACCTATTCAGATAGAAGAGGTGGGAGAGTTGAATAATAAGGCAATCGAAACACTTGAATTTCAACAAATTAAGAATCAATTACAACATTACTTAGTATCTGCCGCGGGTAAACACGAGTTGGCCGAGTTGACGCCAGTTAATGATCGTGCTGCTATTCAAAAAATGCTTGATGAAACGACAGACGGGGCCGATATTTTGCGTCTGGAGGGTGGAATTCCCCTACCACAATTAAAAAATATTGAACCACAGATGAAGCGTCTTAAAGTGCAGGCTAACTTAAATGGCAAAGAGTTAGCACAAATCACAAAGGTTTTGCAGACTAGTATGGCCATTAAGAACTTCTTCGACCGTATGGCAGAAAAGAAGGTGCAGTTACGAACGGTTCCAGACGTTGTGGACCAGTTAACGACTATCCCCACGATTACTAAACGCCTCGTGCAATCGATTGATCCAGATGGTCACGTTAACGATGAAGCTTCCAGTCACCTGCACGGTGTTCGGCAGCTAATTGTAAAAACGGAAAATGAGATTCACCAGCAAATGCAACGCTTCACCCATGGCCGGAATGCTAAGTACTTAAGTGATCCGATTGTGACGGTCCGTAATAACCGTTACGTTATCCCGGTTCAGGTGCAATACCGTCGTCGTTTCGGCGGGGTGGTTCATGACCAAAGTGCGAGTGGGCAAACCCTCTACATCGAACCAGCCAGTGTTGTCGATTATAACAACCGTTTACGTCAGGCCCAGGTTGAAGAGCACCAGGCCGTCCTCGAGGTGCTGGCTGAGTTATCAAGCTTAATTACCCCATACCGGATGGACATTGCGGCGAATGCACGCATCTTAGGACACCTTGATTTTATTAACGCCAAAGCGCGGCTTGCCAAACAAATGAAAGCCAGTTTGCCCATCCTGTCTGATAAAAACCAGGTGATCCTAAGAAAGGCTAAGCACCCGTTAATTCCTGCTGACAAGGTGGTCGCAAACGACATCAAGTTAGGTGATCAGCAATCTGCCATTATCATTACGGGGCCCAACACTGGTGGGAAGACCATCACCCTGAAGACGCTTGGGCTGTTGCAACTAATGGCCCAAGCCGGGTTATTCATCACTGCACAGGAAGGTAGTCAGGTTGCCGTGTTTGATGACATCTTTACTGACATTGGGGATGAACAATCACTGGAACAAAACCTGAGTACTTTCTCGGGACACATGGACAACGTTAAGACCATCCTTGAGAAGATTACTAGCCATAGCCTCGTTCTGCTTGATGAATTAGGTGCGGGGACCGACCCAAAGGAAGGGGCCGCCTTGGCAATGGCCATTCTGGATTATATTGGTACTAAGGGTAGTGATGTGGTGATCACCACCCACTATCCAGAACTCAAGGTATATGGTTATGACCGAACCGATACCATTAATGCCAGCATGGAGTTTGACCAAGAAACTTTGCAACCAACTTACCATCTTTTGTTAGGAATTCCCGGCCAGTCAAACGGGATTGAAATTGCTCATCGACTTGGTTTGAATTCTCAAATAATTAGCGAAGCCCGTTCACTAGTTTCTGATGATAGTCAAGATTTGAACAAAATGATCGGTGACCTGGTAGAAGAGCGTAAGCAAGCGCGGGAAGAAAATGAACGTCTGCAAAAACTTGTTCAACAAAATCGCCAAACAAAGGCTGAGTTGGAACAAAAGCTCGGTCGTTTTAATGAGCAACGGGACCACCTGCTTGACCAGGCCCGGTCACAGGCCAACCACCAAGTCTCGCAAGCAAAGCGGAAGGCTAACCAGATCATTCACCATCTCCGCCAGATGGAAGTTAAGCAGGGACAAATTAAAGAAAATGAACTGATCGATGCGCAAGGGGCCCTTAACGCACTGCACCAGGATAATCCACGGTTAAAGAATAATTCTGTTTTGCGTCGTGCTAAACAAAAACATGATTTTCATGTTGGCGACCCTGTTTTAGTGAAGTCGTATGGTCAGCAGGGTGAATTGCTGTCTAAACGCGGTCACCACAAGTGGGAAGTTCAGATTGGTATTTTACGGATGGAAATTGATGAAAATGACCTTGAAAAGATTAGTAAAAGTGCCATTCGCCAGTCCAAAGCGGAAAAAGAAACGAAAGCCCGGCGGCATGCCGGGGCAGTGCATACCACCCAGACTCGTCGGACCTCTGCCCGCTTAGACTTGCGTGGTCACCGGTATGAACAGGCAATGAGTGAATTAAGCGACTTTATTGACCATGCGTTATTGAATAATCTTGGTACCGTGACGATTATTCACGGTAAGGGAACTGGCGCGCTGCGGAAGGGAACCCAAGAATATTTACGGAGTAATCCGCGGGTTAAGTCCTTCTCCTACGCTGCACCGAATGCGGGCGGCGATGGAGCTACGATTGTTAACTTATAATTAGTAAGCAAAATGAGTGACTTTATCCTTTGTCTTTGGTATCCTATAGACATGAATTATCCAAGGAGGGCGACAATATGAGCGTTGCAGTAACAACCGATCAAACTTTTGAACAAGACACTGCTCAGGGCGTTACCTTGACTGACTTCTGGGCAACCTGGTGTGGACCATGTCGGATGCAATCACCAGTCGTTGAAAAATTGTCCGAAGAGATGGATGATGTCAAGTTCTTCAAGATGGATGTGGATCAAAATCCGGAAGTACCACGTTCCTTCCAAATTATGAGTATTCCAACTTTACTCATTAAGAAGGATGGTCAAGTGGTTGATAAGGTAATTGGTTACCATTCTAAAGAACAACTTCAGCAACTTCTTCAACAATACTTATAAACAAGAAAGACTCTAGTGTTTGGACAATCCAAACACTAGAGCCTTTGTTATTATTGTTACTTTGACTGTTTACGGTGACGTCGCTTTTTATTTGGCTGTTGCTGGGGCGCACTTTGTTGAGGATGGATAAAGGTGACGAGTTCGGTTCGTTCACTGTCGGCATCTGATGAGGGGTCATTCTTAACGAGAATAGTAATGGCATCCTTGCGCCGTTCAATAATTTCAGCTTCGGCCACCGAGTTGACTTGGAACTCGATTTCTTGGGCTAAGAACCCTGTTTCTAACCCGAATGATGTTTGTTCTTTCTTTCGGTTGATTCGCTCGCTAACGATGGGGCCAGCAAGTTGCCATTCTTGGCTGGTAGCGTTTTTCTTTTGCAGAGATAGATCTCCAAAGCCGAGTTGTTTGGTTAAGAGGACTAACTCATCATTAGTTTGAACGGGAAATTCGCGGGCAATGTCCTTGCCAATCCAATACAGCATCTCATCGGCTTCTTTCCCGAGGATGGCCGGTAAAATGACGTCACGCATGGCACCATTAGTGATCCCTTGATGTCCAGCTAATAGTGAATTATAAAGTTCTTGACTCATAAATTGACTTACTCCTTTTTTACAATCACACTAATTATACTGAACTATTTCGTTAACGGACGACTAATTTTCGTAAAACTTGCAATTTATTCCATTAAAAAAGATAATTAAGTTTCAAGAGAAAGAACTAATGAGGTGATATTTTGGACAATCGACCAATTGGGATGATGGATTCTGGCCTAGGGGGACTTTCCGTTGCCCGGGTCTTGCGTCAGCAGCTACCTAACGAATCAGTAGTATTTGTTGGCGATGAAGGCCATTTTCCGTATGGGACTAAGCCACAATCAACGATCCGGCACTTGGTCAGTCAGATTGGGCAATTCTTACTGCATCAAGACGTTAAAATGATGATTATTGCCTGCAACACTGCCACGGCGGCAGCTTTAGACAGTGTGTCCCAAGAGTTACCAATTCCGGTCATTGGGGTAATCCAACCGGGAGCCCAGGCTGCTGTAAAAACGGGGGCTGCATCCATTGGCGTGATTGCTACTGATTCAACAACTAAGGATGGGGCATATGTTCGGACCATCCATGAATTATCGCCAGTAACACATGTTGTTGCTCAAGCAACCCAACCACTAGTCTCAATCGTTGAGCACGGCCAGACAGGTACGGTGAAGGCTCAAGAAACGGTTAATGAACAACTATCAACTTTTGATGACCAACCCGTTCAAGCCCTCATTCTGGGCTGTACCCATTTTCCATTTTTGTCCAAGGAAATCCAACAAAAAATGGGTAATAAGGTCAGACTGGTTGACCCGGCTCTTGAGACAGTCCGCGAAGCTCAGCAGTACCTTAGTGATCATGATTTACTGGCGGCCCCACAGGAAAGCCACGTTCACTTATATTCAACCGGTGATGTTCATGACCTCATTGCGGGTGCTGATAAGTGGTTGCCAGGACAGTATGATGAATGTTTGCACATTGATTTATAAAGGAGTTTGATCATGGCAACAATTGTAATTGCTACTAAAAACGCTGGTAAAGCACTGGAATACCGCAAAATGTTGGCTCCTCACCATATTGAAGTCAAGACCCTTGCCGATTTTCCCGATACCTTTAGGATTAACGAAAATGGTCAGAGCTTTGAAGAAAACGCCACAATTAAGGCTGAAACAGTAATGAACCAGCTGCATCTCCCAGTGATGGCCGATGATTCCGGTTTAGTGGTCGATGCCCTTAATGGGCGACCGGGTATTCACTCCGCGCGTTATGCGGGTGACCATGATGACGATGCCAATAACCGCAAACTACTCGCTGAATTGAGAAATGTTCCCAAGGAGAAGCGGACCGCCCGTTTTCATACGACAATTGTGGCTGTGCAGCCGAATGGCCCAAAGCTAGTGGCAAATGGTCGTGTTGATGGTCATATTCTCCAGGAACCACAAGGCGAGCATGGCTTTGGCTATGATCCTTTGTTCTACGTGGACGAAATTAACAAGGGAATGGCAGAACTCACTGCGGATGAAAAGAACGCCATTTCCCACCGTGGTCGTGCAATGCGGGAGTTTATGGAAAAGTTTCCTGATTGGTGGCACGAACAATGAGAATGTTAGTAGTTTCTGATAATCATGGTGATCAACAGATCCTCACGGACATTGTTGCTAAGTATGCCAGTCAGGTGGACTTGATGGTGCATTGTGGCGACTCTGAGTTATCACCGGTCCAGCCGCCGATGAACTCATTTCAAGCGGTGCGGGGTAATAATGACTATGGCTTAGATTATCCACAGCAATTGTCACTTACTACGGGTGATGAACGCATCCTTGTGGTTCATGGTGACCGCGATCGGGTTAATTATTCCATGACGCCCTTGCGCCTCAAGGGACAAGCAGCAGGGGCATCGATCGTTTGCTACGGACACACTCACCAGTTGGCAGTTAGTGAAGACGATGGTATTTTGTTCATTAATCCCGGCAGTATCAGCTTACCGCGGGGCGAATACGCAAACATCGGTGGGACGTTTGCCATAGTGAGTGCGGATCATCGGCAATGGCAGGTTGACTACTATAACCGGAACCTCCAACCCATTCCAGAACTCCACTTTGAGTTTACCCGGCATTAGATATCCACCAGTCGTTAACGAGATACATGACAATGCAATAAAAGAGCTCTGGCATTTGATAAGACAGATGTCAGAGCTCTTTACGTTGCTAATGGCTGATTATTTTTTCAATGGTTGTTCCCAAGCCCACGGAACTTGTTGTT
>CALVFC010000037.1 GCA_944326735.1 uncultured Limosilactobacillus sp.
ATCTGAACCCACTAGTCAGATCTATATAAAGTTTAATATCCTATTCTAACGACTGAATAATGCCGTCAGAATAGGCTATTTTAGCGCCCATATTTTATGATAATAATGCCCTCCAGGTATACAGATGAAGTAGCAAATTCATCTAATACTTTGGAGGGCATTATATCTTTATTTAAAGTGTCAATCCTATATCACATTTCACCGTTTGACGATTGCCGATTAATATTCTGGAGTTGGACCATCTTGGCGTAGTAGCCATTCATTTTCATTAGTTCGTCATGTTTGCCGCGCTCAATGATTCGGCCATTCTTCAATACCAGGATCTGGTCAGCGTTACTGATGGTTGCCAGGCGGTGGGCAATTGCAATGGTGGTTTGCTGATGACTCATTTTGGTAATAGTATCAGTGATTAATTCTTCTGTTTGGGGGTCAATGTTGGCAGTTGCCTCATCGAGAATCAGGATTTGGGGATGACGGAACATAATCCGCGCAAAAGAAATTAATTGGCGTTGCCCCATTGAGAGGTTGCTGCCGCCCTCACTAAGCATTGTGTCGTAGTCGTGAGGTAACTGTTCAATAAATTTATCGGCATTGACAAGCTTAGCGGCCTGACGCACGGCCTCCTTATTAGTACCTTCATTAAACATTGCAATGTTATGAGCAACACTACCGTAGAAAATAATTGGATCTTGGACAACGAGACCAAAATGACGGCGGAGCTCACTTAATGGATATTGACGAATATCGATTCCATCAATTAAAATCTGCCCTTGCTGAAATTCGTAGAAGCGCATGAGAAGGTTGATAATGGAGCTCTTCCCACTTCCGGTGTGGCCAACAAGGGCAACTGTTTGGCCTGGCTCCACCGTAAATGAAATGTCTCTGAGGACGGGTTGCGTCGGGTCATAGCCAAAGGTAACGTGGCGAAATTCAACCTTGCCAGCGGTGATGTGAAGGGGCTTGTTTTCTTGACGTGGTTGTGTCGATTCTTTATCCAACAGCTGGAAGATCCGGTCACCAGCGACTATTCCTTCTTGAAAGTATGCCAGGTTTTCCATTACGTTTGTCAGCGGGTTAAAGAAGTTTTGCTGATAAGCAATAAATGCATAAACAACGCCGGCCGCGATCATTGTTTGCTGGCTTGTCCACCCAAAATAGGCGAGCGTGGCCGTTTCTGACAGGATGAACATCAGGCTGACAATTGGATAGAGAAGGAGGGAATCAAAGTTAATTAGGCGGTTACGATAGTTGAAGTATTGGGTATTATTCTTATCGAATTGGCTATTCAACCGCCGTTGCTGACCGAATTGCTGGATAATTTCAATCCCGCTTAGACTCTCATTTAGGGAACTGTTAATCTCACTCAGCTTTGCCCGGACCGCCTGATATACAGGGACACTAAGCTTTTGATACAGAATAACCAGCAATATAATTACCCCTAATAAACCGAGTGTTACCCAAGCTAGCAGGTGATTGACTAGGTACATTGCTATAAAGGCGGAGATGAGACTGGTAGAAGCAACAATGAGCCCCAAAATAAGGTTCCAGAAGTTATAAAGAGTCTTGGTATCGTTCGTTGTTCGTGACACGATATCTCCCACTGGTACCTCGTCAAAAAACTTCATCCCAAGGGTGTAGATGTGATGAGCAAGTTGATCCCGCAGGCTTTCCAGTGTCTTTTCAGAACCAACCGCAAAACTGTATGCCTGGACAAACTGAATTATTGCCCGGATGACGGTCATCCCAAAATACAGGCTGGCAAAGAGGACAATCCACTTCACGAGGACTGGTCCGTGACGGAGGTAATGGTCAATATAGAACTGAATCATTCGTGGCAGGAGAAGGTTAACAATACTGAGGGCAACCGCCATGACTGCGGCAAGAGAAAACTGCCACCAAAATGGCCGAGCTGCCTTAAAGATGCGCCGCAGAATATGGAACTGTTGATGAATTGTCAATGAGCGGTTGTTATTCATTTAAGTCATCCTCCAATTCTTGTTGGTGCTGTTGCTCCGCTAACGTATCCCGGTACCAACCGGCTTGCTGATTGAGTTTTGCTGGACTGCCCTGAGCAGTAATTCGGCCATTTTCGATAACAATTAGCCAGTCCATGTCTTGAACAACGCTTAGCCGACTGGTGACCATCACCACCGACTGGGGAACGTTAGTTAAAACTTTGCTGATTCTTTTAGCAGTCTCAGCGTCGACTGCCGAAAGCGGGTCATCTAGGATCAGCATTTGACTGTCCTTAACCAGCGCCCGGCCGAGTGCCAATCGCTGCTGCTGACCACCGGATAGGCTGGTGCCGTTCTGGCCAACCAGTGTTTGGTACTTTTGCGGCATGTTATCAATTTCGTTAGCGATGGCGGCCTGGTCAGCTGCGGATTCAATTGTTTGTGAGCTGGCCTGCTGGTTACCAAAGCGCAGGTTATCCGCAATCGTTGTCGAAAACAGGAAATTGCCCTGCGGAACATAAGCAATTAGGTCCCGGTATTTGTCTAATGGAAGGGTGCGAATATCTTTCCCCGCCATTGTGATTCTCCCTTGGTAATGGTCAAAATCACGGACGAGTAATTGGAGGAGGGTTGATTTGCCACCCCCGGTCAGGCCGACGATACCAATTTTACTGCCGACGGGGATGGAGAACTTAATATCATTCAGCACGCTTGTCTGATCATTAGGATATTTAAAGCTAGAGACGTTGACCTCAACTGGTCCGTAATTGGCGTTATTCGTTTTAGCAGGAATCCAGGCGGGTTGTTCTTCAAGTAAATCGTTGATGCGGTCGTAGCTTGCCCGGCCCCGTTCAAGGGTATTGAATAACGTCCCAATCGCAAAAAGGGGCCAAACTAATTCACCCAGGTAAGTGATAAAGGTAACCAGTTGCCCGACTGACAGTTGTTGTTGGCCGACCATCCAGCCACCCAGGGCAATTGCAATAACGTAGGCGCCTCCCATAATGATGGTGGTAGCCGGGTTGAAAAGCGAATCCCAGAAGTAGGCCCGTTGGTTGGTGGTAAGAGCGCGCTGAACGTAATGGTGAAAGTCTTTTAAGTCCGCTTGCTCCTCACCGAGAGATTGGATCACTTTAATCCCTGTTGTAGTTTCTTGAACCTTGTTGTTCAGTTGCCCAAATGCCAGCTGAGCCTTACCATATGCAACGTGGATTTTATTACCAAGTTTTTGTGCGGTAATCACCAGGAGTGGTAGGGGAATACAAGTGAAGAGGGTTAACTTCCAATTGACAAAGAAGCCCATCGCCAGGAGCATTGAGCCACCAGTAATGACTGAATCGGCAAGGGTGAGGATCCCATAACTAGCAACTTCACGTACAGCTTCGACATCATTTGTCGCGTGGGCCATCAGATCACCGATTCGCCAGCGCTGATAAAATGACGGATCCATCGCCATGAAGTGGTGGAAGAGTTGGCCCCGCAATTGGCGTTCGAGAGCATAAGAGCTTCCGTAGATTAATTTTTGCCAGACAAAGCGCAGTAAATACTGCACTAGGGCGGTTACCAGCATGATGATAATCTGGACGATCAACCATCCAGTGGTAACGCGGTGGGTACTGATTGCATCGACCACGTTGCCAATAATTTTAGCTGGGATAACATTACAAGCGGCAATCAGAAGTAAGGCCGTAATTCCTCCAGCATATTGCCGCCACTGCTGACGGAAAAACCATTTTAATTGTTTTAGTATCATAATTTACACCGTTTTTTATATACAACGATACGCCATAAAATAACAAAGCAGGAATACTTATATTAAATGGATAGTCATGTGCAAAATGCATACTTATAACTATTCATTTTCATTATAAACAGTTATTAAAAATAAGTATTTAACCTTTGGACTACTTTTCTCTAAAGTATTAAGAAGAGTAGGAGGATAAAAATGAACGAAAATCAAAATAATGGAACAATTAGACACACCTTAAGAACGCGTCACCTTTCCATGATTGCGTTAGGTGGAACAATTGGAACTGGATTATTCATTGCTAGTGGTTCTGCGATTACGACAGCCGGTCCAGGTGGCAGTTTAATTGCCTACTTCATAATGGGGTTGATGGTATTTTTCCTGATGACAAGTCTTGCTGAAATGGCCACCTATAATCCCCGGAGTGGCTCGTTCGCCGAATATGCCAACCGGTATGTTGACCCAGCATTAGGATTTGCAATGGGATGGAACTACTGGTTTTGTGGTGCCATTACTGTTGCCGTCGAATTATCAACGGTTGGGATCGTCATGAACTTCTGGTTTCCCCATGTACCATCGTGGATATTTAGTATTCTGGCTCTTATTATCATCTTTGTAATTAACTATTTCTCAGTTCGCACTTACGGAGAAACAGAATTTTGGTTGGCACTTTTGAAGGTGGCAGCAGTAGTGATCTTCGTAATTGTTGGCTTAGCACTGATTTGCGGGCTGATTGGTAATCATGACCCAATTGGTTTTAAGAACTTCACCTATAAACAGGCACCATTTGTTAATGGGGTTCCGGGAATCATTAGTGCCTTTGTTGTATCTGGATTCTCATTTCAAGGAACCGAAATGGTGGGAATTGCTGCCGGTGAATCAGCTGACCCTAAGCACAGTGTGCCAACGGCTATTCATGCTACTTTCTGGCGGATCCTTCTTTTCTATATTTTAACGATCTTTGTTATTGCGTGCGTGTTGCCATACACTAACAAGAACCTGCTAAGCTCTGACGTTCAAGACATCGTTAAAAGTCCCTTTACCTTAATCTTCCAATATGCGGGATTACGATATGCTGCTGGAATAATGAATTTTGTCATCCTGATTGCCGTCTTATCATCGGCTAACTCATGGCTGTACGCAATTTCGCGAATTGTATTTTCCCAGTCAATGGATGGATTCTTGTGGAACGGATTTAAAAAGGTTAACCGCCGGGGAGTACCAATTGTTAGTTTTGTTGCAATGGCAGTCTTGAGTCTGGCGCTGTGGGCACTTCAGTTTATTGGCCCTAACGTTTATAACTATTTGATCTCGGCAACCAGTTTAGGTGGCTTTATGGAATGGCTAGGCATCGCCATTGCCCATTATCGGTTCCGGCGTGGATTCTTAAAGCAGGGTCACACGATTGATGAATTAGATTATCACGCGGGGCTGTTCCCATTTGGCCCAATCTTTGCCTTTATCTTGTGTGTAATCGTTATTGCCGGACAAAATGTTGATGCTTTTATCAAACTCGATTGGTCAAATATCTTAATTACCTACATGAGTGTGCCGCTGTTCATTGCCTTTTACCTTTATTACAAAGTTCGTCACCATACTCATTTGGTACCACTTGATCAGATGAAATTGAAGTGAGCGGATTTGCCGTTAATAACGATTAATCTCATACATTTACAGAAAAATTGGTCCGCTGTCCTTACGGAAACTATTTCCAGAAGCCAGCGGACTTTTTTCTTTTTGATAAGTAATAGAACTATGGAGTAAACTATAAGGTGTAACAATTAGTAAGGAGGAAGAATATTGGACAAAGAACGCCTCGCTGCCTTTACCGATGCGGTGCTCGCAATTATTATGACGATTTTAGTATTGGAGCTAGAAAAGCCAGAACATGTTACCTGGCAGGGGATCTGGGACTTGCGCGTGAACTATTTTGCTTACGCTCTATCCTTCTTCTGGTTGGGCTTAATGTGGTTTAGTCACCATAACGCATGGCACAAGATTAAGAAGATCAATAATTCGACGGTGATCTACTCACTATTCATGCTGTTCTTCGCCTCACTTTTCCCATACACGACCAGCATTGTGGCACAAAACTACGATAATTCCACGGCTCAGGTGATGTACGGGATTATCGTCCTGCTGGTTTCGTTTAGCAATATGGCGATCTCACATTCATTAAACGTTGCCAACCATCAGAAGATGTTCAAAGGCCTGTATGATCTAAGCGGAACGACAGTGCTGCTGGATCTGCTGATCAAGGTGATCGGCCTGATCCTGTCAATGACGGTTTACGCTCCGGCCATGCTGTACGCGATCCTGATAAGCTTGATTTTGTTGTCAGTTTCGAATTTTGCATCACAGTTGAAGAAGGGATAGATAATTGATGGAAAATAGTACAACCAAAATGTCCTCCAAGGAAGCAGCGGACTATTTTGGAGTAACCACCGATACTCTGCGCTTCTACGAACGAAAGGGAGTTATCCCACCGGTTCACCGGGACAAGAATGGCTACCGTGTTTATACCGATGTGGAGTTAAATTGGTTATACCTGGTGCTTAACCTGAAACGGGCTGGCTTATCACTAGAGAAAATTACTGACTTTGCCCAGCTGGCGTTAAGCAAAGGGCCAAATGCCAAGGCGGCCCAAAAACGCCTGCTTCAGGAACAGATTGACGAAGTTGATAAACAACTATTTAACCTGCAGCAAACACGCAAGGTCTTACAGTGGAAGCTGGATACCTTTGACGAGCACCTGGGCCGCATCGATGCCGGTAACATGGATGCCGTTGACGTTCGCAAGGAATGGCAAGACTACAAAAAATAAGGGTGAGGATGGAATCATTCACGATTCCGACCTCATACTTTTTTGTGGTCTTTAATAAAGTTAATCAGTTCAGACGTGACCGCCTTTTCTTGGCGACCATAGAAGCCATGGCCGGCCCCTTGCACCGTAATCAACTGGGCGTAGGGATACATGGCGGCCACCTGCTGAGAATAGTGGATCGGCACATACGGATCTCGTGTACCGTGAAAGATCAACACTGGGCCTTGATACTTGGTGACTGTTCCCATCAGGTCATACCCCGGCAAATCCTTGACGTACCCTTTGCCGAGGGTCATTCCCATCAGGTTGAATGTTGTTGGAAAGTCCTGTTGTGGAAATAAGTTGTGCATCATGTCCGGAATTACGAAGGCGGGATAGAGGAGCATGATCCCCTCGATGTCGTCTCGCTGGGCGGCCACCATCGCCGAAACGACACCACCCTGGCTGGCCCCGAGCAGGTAAATATTCTGGTAACCCTGCTCTTTAAAATGATCGACAACTATGTTGAGGTCATCGCGTTCGGTGAAGATCGACATCTTAGTCATATCATCACTGAAGGTACCATGGTTGAAGTCAAAGGTGTAAGCTGAGTATCCCTGTTTGGCGAAGGCGCGGGCGTAATCGGTACCGCTATAGCCAGAGTCACCCAGACCATGGGCAAAGATAATTAATGGGGCTGTTACATCCCTTGATTTCGTGTAGAGGTGGCCATTTAACACTCGATTTTGCTTAAAGATAGTGCATCTTCCTTTCTCGCTAATTTTCTTACTCTAATGGCTAAGATACACTATGGATTTGACTCCATACCAAGAAATATGATAAATGGCCTTGCCCTGGAGTCTACTCCATAGTTTAGAGTAAGAATCGTTGAAAGCAAGCAAAAGCAGAAAGAAGGAATTATTAATGGTTGAAAGTAAAGTTGTTGTGATCACTGGTGCATCCAGCGGAATGGGTGAAGCGACCGCCAAGCTCCTGGCCAAGGATGGCGACAAATTGGTGTTAGGCGCGCGTCGTGAAGAACGGTTGGAAGAAATTGCCAAGGACATTGAAAAACTTGGTGGTGAAGCAGCCTACCTGGCGACCGACGTTACCAACGATGATGAGGTTGAGGCCTTAGCCAAGCTTGCCATCGATAAGTTCGGGCGGATTGATGTCTGGCTCAATTCTGCCGGGATCATGCCCCAATCATTCCTGGCCCAAAAGAAGATTCAGGATTGGGACAATATGATTGATATCAATATCAAGGGAACCCTTTACGGGATCGGTGCGGCTCTGCCATACATGATGAAGCAGAAGAGTGGCCAGATCATCAACATTGCTTCGATTGCGGCCCACATTTCCGGACCAATGAGTGCTGTTTATTCCGGCACCAAGTTTGCGGTGCGGGCAATCAGTGAAGGTCTGCGTCAGGAAATGGCCCAAGCTAAGACCAGCGTCCGAGTTACCCTAATCTCACCAGGGGCAGTGGATACTGGACTGATTAACTCGATCACTGATGAAAAGGTTAAGGCCGGTACGGAAGAGTTCTACAAGAACTTCAGTATTCCGGTAGATCGGATTGCCACGACCATCAAGCAAGCCATCGACCTGCCTGTCGATGCTGCCTGGAATGAGGTTATCATTCGGCCAACTGCCCAGCAGATGTAGGGTTCTGATCAGATGACAAAAATTGTCTTTATCAATGCAAGTGAAAATCGCAATGGCAATACTGGCCGATTGGGTGCTAAGTTGCTGGCAGGAGAAGACTTCGAACAGGTCAACTTAGTGGACTATAAGATCTATCAAATTGGTCAGACATTTAACGATGATCAGTTTACGGAGATTTACCACAAAATGGGTACCGCGGATACGATTATTTTAGGCACACCGGTCTACTGGCACGACATGAGTGCTTATTTGAAGACTCCAATTGAACGAATTTCCCAGCGCAGCGGAAGCAACGAACTTGCTGGGCGCAAAGTTGGATTATTGATCCAAGGTGCCAATCCAATTGATGCAATCAAGCCCGTTTCCAGTGTTATTAAACGTTTCTGTCAGGTTGCTGGAATGACATATATCGGTAATGCCAGCACGACGCTGGGCTTGGCAAAACTGAAGAAGAAATTGAATGATTAAGGAGGAGATAACGATGGCTAAAAAACAAACAGCTGGGCGCAAGTACCTGGGTGACTTTGCCCCCAAGTTTGCGGAATTAAACGATGACGTTTTATTTGGTGAAGTCTGGTCCCGCGAAAAGGAACTCAGCCCACGGGACCGGAGTATGGTGACTGTTTCGGCCCTGATTACCAAGGGTGCCTTTGCCCAGTTGCCTAACCACATGAAACTAGCTAAGCAAAATGGGATTACCAAGGATGAAATCGTTGAAGTGATCACGCAGTTGGCATTCTATGTTGGCTGGCCGAATGCTTGGTCCGCCTTCAATATTGCCAAGGACATCTGGACCGACTAATGAGGTGTATATGCAATGAAAAATATTCTGATATTAGCCGCTAACGGGCAAATAGCCCGGATTGTCGAGCAGCGGGTTCTCAAGGAACAACCCGATGTTCACCTAACACTGTTCCTGCGCAATAAGGAACGGCTGAACAGTCTTGCTGACAACGATCACGTTACCCTGTTCGAGGGTGATATGAATAAAGCTGCCGATGTCAATCAGGCAATGAAAGGCCAAGACATGGCGATCACCGGGGTGGTTGATCACACTGATGATAGCCGGATGACCCACAATATTATCGATGCAGCTAAGGCCAATGGAGTTCGTCGAATTGTCCAAACCAATATCGGTGGAATTTATGGTGAAGTAAGTGGTGAATTTGCCGAATGGAATAAGCAGATGGTCGGTGACGGTATCCGGACCTCACGTTTGTCAGCGGACGTTTTGGAGAATTCCGGTTTAGACTACACCATCCTGCGTCTGCCGTGGCTCAATAACCGTGATATCCATTACGTGATCACACATAAGGGCGAACCATTTATTGGTACGTCCGGCTCCCGGGCTAGCGTAGCCGATGTGATCGTTAAGATTATCGCTGACCCTAGTTTTGCAGAAAACGACAGTATTGCTATTAGTGATCCCGATACCAAGGACGCCACTCGTCCGGTTTACTAACTGAGGTGATTTAAATGGCTAAGAACGAAGAAGCGGTTAAGAATAATGTATTTGGCTTTGGCAAGAAAAATGTTGACTTTGCCCAGTACTTTACCGGGACTAGCTACCTCAAGGGACTAGTATCCCCAGATGATAACATCGATGTGGCGGTTGGTAACGTTAACTTTGCGCCCGGCTGCCGAAACAATTGGCACATCCACCATCATGGTTACCAAATTCTTTTGTGTACTGCCGGTGAAGGCTGGTACCAGGAGGCGGGGAAACCGGCCCAGTTATTAAAACCTGGTGACGTGGTTGTGATTCACGAAGGTATCAAGCACTGGCATGGCGCCACTAAGGACTCTTGGTTCTCCCACTTAGCGATCACCAAAGGAACCGCAGAATGGTTGGAACCCGTCAGTGATGCGGAGTATGATCGTCTCGGGGAATAGGCCATGGATATTCGCCAGGCAGCGACAGAACTTGCAGTTAC
The DNA here is from genome assembly GCA_944326735.1 of uncultured Limosilactobacillus sp. The sequence continues at coordinate 10,108 of CALVFC010000037.1, forward strand.
ACCAGATCGGATCAGATTTTGGGAGCAACATCATTTGATCCCGCCGATTAAACATGATAAAGCAGGTTTCCGCCAAATAACAAAAACCGACTTAGATTGGATGCGTCTGGTCTTGGCACTGGAGCAGCCAGACTTGTCAATTGACTTTTTGAATGAATATAGTCAACTTTTTACTCTTGGCGCGACAGCTCGGCCAGCGCGGAAAGATTTCGTCAACTGTAAGTGTCAGGAATTGCAGAAGAAAAGTGCGGCCTTAATTAGGCTACTCAAACATATTGAATCTTTAGCAGAGTAATAACAACGCCTCAAAGACTAATTATCTTTGGGGCGTTGTTGTATTTTATTTTTGCCACTCATTAATAATTTGTTTAAGTAATGGTTGAATCTGGTCACGATCGCTCTTGAGATAAGTGCCATAGATCTCCATCCGGTTATGCGGATCGACAATCTTAACAGCTTTTCGATTATCACTGTCAAAACGCTTCATGGTCGCCTTATTGACCTGGGTCAGGTTGGAGAAGAAGAAGGGAAAACTGGAGTAACGGCTAATCTGGATCATTGCATCGAGGTCTTCTTGATAAAGAAAATTAGCATCTGGAATGTTTTCCTCGACAATCTGCCGCCACGGTCCAATGTCCTGAACTACCAGGAAGTTGAGACCGGCC
>CALVFC010000038.1 GCA_944326735.1 uncultured Limosilactobacillus sp.
AGTAACCAGTTAAGTAAACAGGCTGATGAACTTTATAAGCCCCGTGGCCGCAAGCAGCCGTTGGTCAAGCATTTGAAGGAGTACCAAGAACTGCGCGGGCGGCTCGCGGATGCCCGTGACCAGTATGCAGAATATCAGAAACTACAGGAGCAAGTACAGGCGCTGACTAGCCAACAAGACCGCTTGACCAAGCAAGGGCCTGACCTCAAACAGCGGGTGGCCAATCTTGAGCACCTCCAGCGAATGTGGCCGGTTTACCAAAATTGGCACACCGGTCAGCAGCAAAGCCATCTCCAACACCAGATGAGTGACGAGACCATTGCGAAAGTCCAGGGGTTGCAAACTTCTTTAGGCGAAGTGCAACGCCAGTTAACGGCTAACCAAGAAACCGTGGCCCGGCTAAGTGGTCAGCAAGCTGGACTAGCCAATGAACAGGTGCAAGATTATCAGGCTAATAAGGCTAAGTACCAACAGCTCAAGGATCAGTTGTTAACGCTGCAAATGAAGATGCAAAATCAGTCGTCCCAACAGCTGGCGGATTGGCAACGCGAACAGTCCCAAATTGAGGACCGGTATAACCGTCAACCGTTGCCAGCACCGCTTGGGGAGAACGACTTGTTTAAGCTTCATTCATTATTGGCGCCCACAACAAGTAATCAAAAGACTCCTGTTCTTGCTTTGGGCTTAGTGGGCGTTGCCCTGTTTATCATTGGCCTGGCAGTTCATACGACCCTGTTGACGGTGTTGGGATTGATCGTTGCCATCGCTGGTGGGGGCTGGTATTACTGGACTAGTCATCAAACGGCCGAAAGCCAATCGGCGGCAATCCAGCGCTTCGGTGAACAACACGGCTTAACGCCTTTTCCAACTAACCAGTGGATCACCATGCAGGCAGATTTGCACCGCTACCAGGACCTGCAACATCAAATTAAGACTAGTCAGCAAGCCACGGCATCCCTAACCAAACAATTACAAGAGCTCCGTCACCAATTGCCCCAGGCTGTTCAGGCCAGTGACGATGACGCATTGATTAATAACTACCGTCAGTGGTTGGTTCAAATTGAAGACCAGGCGCAACAGTCCAGTCAGCTCGGTCGGGAGCTCAGTCGAGAACAGGACCGTGGCGCACATCTGCAAGCACAACGGTCAACAATGGAAAAGCAACTGGCAACTTACTACCAGCAAATTGATGTTCACGACGCCGATGGATTTAGCCGTTACCTGGCTAAACGTGCCGCAGCCCAGAAACAGCAAGTTACCCAGTCGGCTTATGACCAGCAATTGAGTGACCAGGATAAACAGCAACTGGCTAAGTATGACGATGAAGCAAATTTAAGTCAGGACTTAACCGCTGCCCACCAGTTACTGGCAGCTAATCAGCAGCACAGCGAAGAACTGGTTACCAAGTTGGCCAATTTAAAAGTTACAATTGAGGACCTCGTTAAGAATGGGACCTACAGTCAATTACAACAGGAACAAGCCAACCTGGAGACAGTGATCTGGCAGGAAAGTCGTCAATGGTTGACCTACCAGTTGGCGATTAAATGGATTCAACAGGCCCTCCAATTGGCTTCAGCGGATCGCTTCCCAAAGATTGTGCACCAGGCGGAACAGTTCTTTGCGACGTTAACGAATGGTCATTACTCACAAATCCTGTTGAATGATCAGGGCATCCAAGTGATCGATGATCGCCAAGAGACTTACGAAGTGGAAGAACTTTCGCTGGGCACGGCCGAGCAACTGTTCATCGCCCTGCGGTTAGGATTTGTCATGGTTATCGCGGACCAGTTGAAACTACCGATCTTAATTGATGATGGCTTTGTTAACTTCGACCAAGTGCGGCGCCACAAGATGCTGACAATCTTGCAGCAGTTAGCTGCTAACCAACAGGTAATCTACTTTACTGCCGATGAACGGGCACTGAACTGGTCGGCGGCAGTGATCGATCTCAACAAATATGAATAAATGTTGAAAAACTCTTAAACATTTCGGACTTCTAATTCGTCCCGCTTTCTGATTGTGGTATATTAGATTGGTAAGTTTTCGAATTAAAAATGATAAAAGGATGTGTTCTTTTGAAATCTAAAAAGTTATTAGCAATTCTCGCTAGTGTGACTTTGATTCTGCCATTAGCTGCCTGTGGTAGTAAGGCTGTGGCAACAACTAGTGGTGGTAAGATTACCGAAAGTGAATACTACAGCAGTATGAAGCAAACCAACTCCGGTAAGCAGGTTCTTCAACAAATGATCCTCGACAAGGTATTGGAAAAGCAATATGGTAAGCAGGTTTCCGATAAGGAAGTAAATGCTCAGTACAATACCTACAAGAACCAATACGGCTCGCAATTCTCTGCTATGCTTCAACAAAACGGCTTGACTGAAAAGTCCCTGAAGCAGCAAATTCGTTCAAACCTGTGCCTGGAAGCTGCTGTTAAGGCTCACGTCCACATCACGAACAAGCAAATTAACAAGCAATGGACTAAGTACCAGCCAAAAGTGCAAACTGCTGAAATCTTGGTAGGTAGTAAGGAAGATGCTCAAGACATCATTGACCAAATGAATAATTCCAGCAACCCTTACAAGACCTTCAAGAAGTTAGTTAAGTCCAAGTCGACCGACACTTCCAACAAGAACGTTGGTGGTAAGGTTGCTGCCTTTGACAATACTTCAACCGCTGTTGATTCCGCATATAAGAAGGCTGCCTTCCAATTGAAGACTGGCGAATACACCAAGGAACCAGTTAAGACTGACGATGGCTACCGAGTCATTTACATGATTGAACACCCAGCAAAGGGTAAGAAGAGTCAACACATCAATGACTTGCGGAACCAAATTGTGCAAGAAAAGATGAACAACTCAACCTTCTTACACAAGGTAGTTTCTGATGTCCTGAAGAAGGGGAATGTCTCCATCAAGGATAATGACCTGAAGAACATTCTTGATGAATACTTGAACTCCAACGCTACTACTTCCAACAGTAACAGCGGTTCATTAGGACAAAACAGTTCTAACTCTAACAACTAACAGCAATAGAAAAACGACCGTTGACGTCTCATCATTGAACGCCAACGGTCGTTTTTGTTTACCGCTACTTATTTATTTTTTCGATGTCCTGTTTGATCTTATCAATTGTCGGTTGCGCCTGTGATTGCCAACGTTGCACATCGCGTTGAACGCTATCCACCCAGCTAATCGCCTGCCGACTAGCGCGTTGCAAGCCTTTAACGCTGGCAACCAACCCACGACTGGCATTGACGACATCTTTGACATCGCTGACCGTCTCTTGGGCCGTCGCTTTGACAGTCTTAGTTAAACTGCTTAACGATGGAATCTTGGATTGCTTTATATTTTTCATCATTGTAATCGCCTGAATTATCCTTAAAGATCATCTTGAAATCATCGTGGTCAGAGTAACGTGGCACAAGGTGAATGTGGGAGTGGAAGACGGATTGGTAAGCCACCTTACCGTTGTTGTTGACAATGTTCATTCCCTTAATGTCCGGGTTCGAAGCCTTGATCGCACGGGCAATCTTTGGAATGCGGGAGAAAACCGCTGCCGCCAGGTCAGGGTCATATGCGAAGATGTCTTTGACGTGTTTCTTTGGGACAACCAGGGTGTGACCAGGGGTGCCTTGGGAAATATCCAGGAAGGCTTTTACAACGTCATCTTCATAAACAGTGTAGCTGGGAATTTCACCCTTGATAATTTTACAGAAAATACAATCGTCCATGTTCACTAGCTCCTTTTTTACATTATTAACAATAGTATACCAAAAAATGACATCAAACCGTATTCTCACGACTAGGGGACCCTATGATATAATCAACGCTAGAACTATCAAAGGAGATTACCATGGCACTAGAAGTAAATCAAATTGTCGGCGGTTATTCACAAATACCGGTCCTGCATAAGGTCAGCTTCACCGTTAAGCCAGGTGAATTAGTGGGCCTAATTGGCCTGAACGGGGCCGGTAAGTCCACTACCATTAACCATGTGATTGGCTTACTGCGGCCATTTTCGGGGTCCATTACTTTAAATGGGACCAAGATTGACCAAACCCCCGCAGAGTATAAGCGGCAGATTGCGTACGTTCCTGAAGCACCAGTGTTATACAACGAATTGACGTTACGGGAACACCTGGAATTAACCATGACCGCTTATGGCCTCGACCCTGACCAGACCTGGCCCCGGGCCCACCAATTGCTAAAGACCTTCCGTTTAGACAATAAGTTAGACTGGTTCCCTGCGGACTTCTCGAAGGGGATGAAGCAGAAGGTTATGATCTGCTGTGCCTTCATGACGAACGCCAAGTTATTGATTGTGGATGAACCATTCTACGGCTTGGATCCATTAGCTGTCCATGACTTGCTGGACCTCATTGAAGAACGTAAACAAGCGGGGACCGCGGTTCTTATGTCGACCCACGTTCTTGATACCGCCCAAAAGTACTGTGACCGGTTTGTCCTGCTTGCCAATGGGCGGGTGCGGGCGCACGGGACGTTAGATGAGTTACGTGCTGAGGCTGATCAGCCCAACGAATCATTGGATGATATTTATCTCCGTTTAGCAAGGAATGATGACAATGAGTAACTTATTTAGCCACCGTCGGCAGAAACACTTCATGTTGTTGCTTAAGTACTGGCGGCTCGTCTTTAACGACCACTTCGTCATTGCCCTGTTCTTCCTGTTTGGTGCGTTAGCTTACGGTTATTCTCAATGGTTGCCACAACTGAATTCCCACTTGTGGTGGTCACGGTGGTTACTGATCCTCTGGTTTACCGTGCTGGCCCAATTTGGCCGGTTGGCTACGCTCCTTAAAAAGCCCGACCCGATTTTCTTACTGCCCCAAGTTAGGGCAATGGAGAATTATCTTGACTATGCTTATCGCTACAGCGTTCTGTTGGCAGAACTAATTACCATTGCTGGAACAGCGGTAGCGTTGCCGTTCGCAATGACGACCGAAAAACTGACCACTATCAATATTGTTACGATCGTGGTCACGGCGCTGCTTGCCAAGGAGAACTGGTTGTTTACGGCCCGCAAATCCATTAGTCTGCGCTGGTCCTCCCAACGCTGGCGGACTCGCTTGGAATATTGGGGTAACCCCCTGATTATTGCGGCGGCCACCTGGTTGATTAACCCATTCGTCGGTCTGGGGTTGGCAATTATTTTGACGGTTGGCATGCGGCTGGTTTATCGTCACTTGACGATCGACTGGCGGGCTGCTGTCAAAATGGAAACGGACCGGATGTACAGCCTGTATCGTTTCTTTAACCTCTTTACGGATGTGCCAAGCGTCCAAGGAAATGTTAAACGTCGTCAATGGCTGCACTGGTTGGTAAACTGGCTAACCATTGCGGGTCACCCGTGGTCATACCTGTATGCCCATGGCTTCGTTCGTAACGTGGAAATTAGCGGCTTAGTAGCGCGGCTAACGATCGTAGGAATGTTAGTATCATTCTTTGTTCAGGTCAGCTGGTTGAATACCATCTTGGTGGTCCTGTTTATTTACTTAGTCGCTACCCAGTTAATGCCGTTTTACGAGCAGTATGCGGACAACGTCTTTACCCACCTGTATCCAGTGCCGGCTGAAGAGCAGGTTAGCGATTTTCAACGTCTCCTCGCCAAAATAACGACCATTGAAATGCTCTTCATTGTCCTGGCCTCATTGGGACGTCAGGCTAATTGGTCACACTGCGCACTTAACCTGGTCGTTGGGATAATTGAAGTATTCCTACTAGTTCGGTTTTACTTTGGAACGAGAATTAAAAAGATGAATAAGTGAGGTTTTCTAATGCGTGTTAAACACAAAAAATGGGCAGACCCATTAATGGCTGCTCACCCTGAAATGTTAGTTGAGGATGCGGCGCAATTCCGTGGTAAGTGGGAAAGCCGTTTTCCTAAGAAACAACCCCTCCACCTTGAAGTTGGGATGGGAAAGGGCCAGTTCATTATTGGGATGGCAAAAGCGCACCCCGAGATTAACTTTATTGGCCTGGAAATCCAGCGCACCGTGGCCGCAATTGCTTTAAAGAAAGCTCTGCCGGAAGAATTGCCGAACCTGCAATTAATTTGTGGGGAAGGGGAAGAGTTGGAAACATACTTTGCTCCCGGTGAGATTCAGCAACTGTACTTGAACTTTTCTGACCCCTGGCCAAAGAAGCGTCATGCTAAGCGGCGGTTGACTTACCATACCTTCTTGGCAGAATACCAGCAAATTCTCGTACCAGCTGGGAAGGTCGAACTGAAGACCGACAATATGGGCTTCTTTGAATTCTCACTGCAGAGCATGAACAACTTCGGCATGCACTTCGATGGTGTTTGGTTGGACCTTCACCACAGTGATGAGAACGACCATAACGTTGAAACCGAATACGAGCATAAATTTGCTTCGAAGGGTCAGCCAATTTACAAGTTGACGGCAACGATGCCTAAAAAGTGATAGGTATAAATAAAGACTCTATTATTCAGTACCATGCTGAGTAATAGAGCCTTTTTCAATTATCGTTATTGACGTTTGAGTGAGAGGAGACTACCAGTTTTGGCATCAGCAATAAACTGGTAATCAACCGGTTGGTCGTCTTCCAAACGGGTTAGACCACCTTCATAAGCGTCGGTCCGTACCGCAAACCGCTGGTAGGGGATGCGGTGGTGGTTAATCCAGCTTCCGGTGATGGTTCCTTCTTTAGCAAAGTCATCATGCACCATCTTGAGGATATCGTCAGCCGACAGCCGACTTTGTCCGACTAATTTACCGGCTAAGAAGCCGAGTATTCCAGACGCACCAAGAGTAACTGGCAAGAGCCAGGGGTTGATTGTGCTGTTTGAATCATTCATTAAGTAATTGCTTCCTTTATTTATTAATATTGTCATTATACTGCTTTATCAATGAATAATAGTGATATTTTATCATGATTTGCTGAGAATGCAAAAAGTCCCCGTGTAACAGTGGAGAATGATATAATGCAGGTACTACTAGAGGGGGCTTGATTATGGAGAAGTTAGCGACTATGGATGAAGAGCAGCTGCTGCAAACGATTAAGGAAGGCCAATACGTCCTCTTCTTCTCGGCTGATTGGTGTCCGGATTGTCAATTTATTAAACCTGCACTACCAGAGATTGAAAAGGACTTCCCAGACTTTAAGTTTCTGGCGGTTGATCGAGATGACAACTTGTCATTAGCGGCCGATTTAAATATTTTTGGCATTCCGAGCTTCGTCGTTTACCGCGATGGCAAAGAAATTGGCCGATTAGTAAATAAAGATCGCAAAACCAAGCAACAAGTGGAAGATTTTTTGCACGATTTGAAGTAAAATATAAGACGGTAATTTGAAGGATGAGGGGCATGTTGCAATCATCCTTCTTTCATTTCAATTGTAGAAAGGGATAATTCAATGTTAATTTCCAGTTATAATCCGGCTGAACTTGACGACACATTAGTAGTCATCACTGCACCAGATACTGACGATCAAGAAACCACTGTTAAGGACAACATCGCACAAATTACCGCGAGCGATGACCACCACCTTCTGGGATACAACTTCTTAGCTGCTAGCAAGATCCTTCCTGAATTGAAACAGGAAAATGGTCAGGTCTTCTTAAGTGCTGACCAAGTTGCTAAGTTGAACGATGCTTTGCAGGCAGCGGGCTTTGATCAATTATTGACTGCTGATGAATCACCAAAGTTTGTCGTGGGCTACGTGGAAAAAATGACTGACCATCCGAAGTCAGACCACCTGAAGATCACCCAAACCAAGATCGGTAATGACCAAACCGTTCAAATCGTTTGTGGCTCGCCAAATGTCAAAGAAGGCATCAAAGTCGTCGTTGCCCGTCCTGGCGCCATGATGCCTGATGGTAAGATTATCTGGCCTGGCCAGTTAATGGGGGTTGACAGTGACGGTATGCTTTGTGGATTCCGTGAATTACGTTTGAAGAACGCCCCTGATAAAAAGGGATTGTGGATTATTCCAGATGACTGGCAAGAAGTTGGCGAAGCGGTGGACTTTGCAAAGGCCAACACTTATTTTCCAGCTCAAGATTAATGAATTGAGAAAGGAATCAGATCAATGAGCAAGACATATTATTTTATTGGTATTAAGGGAACTGGGATGGCTTCATTAGCCCGGATTCTGCATGACCAGGGCAACGAAGTTCTCGGTTCTGATATTGAAAAGGAAACCTTTACCCAGGGTCCATTGCTAAAAGCGGGCATCCAGATTTTGCCTTTTAACCCGGATAACCTGAAGCCGGGGATGATTGTGATTCAAGGGAATGCCTTTGGTGAAGACCATCCAGAAGTTAAGAAGGCCCATGAACTTGGTCTCCAAATTCTTTCCTACCCAGAAGCCGTTGAACAAATCGTCCAGTCACACACCAGTATTGGAATTGCCGGAGCCCACGGTAAAACGAGTACTACTGCTTTGCTGGCCCATGTTTTAGATGGGGTTGAACCAACTTCATACTTGATCGGTGACGGTGTTGGCAAGGGTAACGCCAAGGACCGCTTCTTTGTCTTTGAAGCCGATGAATATCGTGACCACTTCTTGGCTTACCACCCCGACTATGCCATCATGACGAACATTGACTTTGACCACCCGGACTACTTTAAGGATATCGATGACGTTCGGGATTCCTTTGAAACCTATGGTAAGCAGGTTAAGAAGGCCATCTTCGCATGGGGTGACGATGCTAACCTGCGGAAGCTCGACGTTGATGTCCCCGTATATTACTACGGTACTAATGACGGTGATGATTTCCGGGCGGAAAATATCCAACGGACGCCTGCCGGTTCAACTTACGATGCCTACTTCAAGAATCAGAAGCTTGGCACCTTCACTATCCACCTGTATGGTGAACACAGTGTCTTGAACAGCTTGGCCGTAATTGCCGTGGCATATATGGAACACGTTGACATGGCTGATATCAAGCGTGAACTGGCAAACTTCACTGGTGTTAAGCGTCGCTTCAGTGAAACGGACTTTGCTGATGACACCCTGATTGATGACTATGCTCACCACCCAAGTGAAATTAAGGCTACCATCGACGCTGCCCGCCAGAAGTTCCCTGACCGGCCAATCGTTACGATTTTCCAACCACACACTTATTCCCGGTTAGCCGCATACATTGACGGCTTTGCTAAGTCACTCAGTCGCGCAGACAAAGTTTACGTCACGCCAATCTTCGGTTCCATTCGTGAAAACGCTGGTCACGTCTCCAGTGAAGACTTGGAAGCCAAGATTCCGAATAGTGAAGGAATTGACCTGAACTCCATGGATAAGTTGCTGCAATACCACAACGCTGTCTTGGTCTTCATGGGTGCTGGTGACATTGAGAAGTACGAAGATAAGTATAAAGAATTAATGAACAAGTAGGGTAAATACTTGCAGTCAAGGGACAGCTCTGTTACTATCTCCTTATTAGTCAAGCTTAGTCAAATAGAAAGGGAGACTTTAAAATGAATAATTTTTCTGAAGGGCCTGGCCGTCGAATTGTGACTGACGCGGCTGGTTTGAACCGGTTCCTCACCAGAATGTATGGCAACATGGCAATCGCCATTTTAGTTTCTGCATTCTCTGCGTACTTAACGATGAATACTTTCCGGGCACAGGTCTTTGGTTACTTTGGTGCTCACCCAGGAATGGTGTGGTTAATCCTATTGTTACCAATTGCGTTATCGATGGGGGTTAGCTTTAGTGCCACCCGTAACCCCGTGGGAGCATTTGTAATGCTGATGCTGATTTCCATTATTTACGGAGTGGAATTTGCACTGATTGCTGGTGTTTATACACAGGCCAGCATCGCTTCCGCCTTCGTTTCTTCATCGGTCATCTTCATTGTGATGGCCCTGTACGGAACGTTAACTAAGCGGGACCTGAGTCGAGCAGGGTCGCATGCGATGGCAGCATTGATCGCTTTAATAATTGCCTACCTGATTAACATGTTCCTGCAAAGTCCAGCCATCGCATACATCTTCTCCTTTATTGCAGTGATTATCTTTACTTTATTAACTGGTTGGGATGCACAAAAGATGAAGAGCATTTACACCCAATACGGTGACCAAGTTTCCGTTACCGGGTTAGCGGTCTTAGGGGCATTACAACTCTACTTAGACTTTGTTAACCTCTTCATTTCACTCTTACAAATCTTTGGTATGAGTGACCGTAATTAATTTTCGAATAAGGCTTCTAGCGTTTGCTAGGAGCCTTTTTTACACGGTCAAACAGCAGATTAACCTCTCATGCCAATCTTTGGTACAATATTAAACAGCAATAGAAGGGCGGTTTTTAAGTATGGCAAAGCAGTTACTTTTAATCGATGGAAATAGTATTGTCTTTCGCGCATTCTTTGCAATGCACAGTCAAATTGACAAATTCACCAACCAGGATGGTCTGCACACCGCAGCCATTTATGGCTTTAAGCTGATGCTGGATCATGTGCTGGAATCATTCCATCCGGATGCAGCCTTAGTAGCGTTTGATGCGGGTAAGGTGACCTTCCGGACCAAAATGTATGACGATTACAAGGGTGGTCGGAACAAAACCCCTGAGGAACTGACCGAACAGTTACCTTACGTCCGGGAACTAGTACAGAAGAGTGGTTTACACAGCTATGAGTTACCCAATTACGAAGCCGATGACATTATTGGGACGTTGGCTAAACAGGCTGATGATGCTGGTTATGAAACC
>CALVFC010000039.1 GCA_944326735.1 uncultured Limosilactobacillus sp.
GATGGGCAGTCAGGGGATCGAACCCTGGACCCACGGATTAAGAGTCCGTTGCTCTGCCAGCTGAGCTAACTGCCCATTTGTTCAATCAGAACATTATTAATTTATCATTTGTCGTGAACAATGTCAATAATAAATTTCAAAAAGCCAGTAAATTAGCCCCTTGATGAGGGTGTGCTATAATATATGGCAGTATATTGAGTAATAAGTAATTAGTCAATGATACCCGTTTGGAGGGGAATATTTGTTATGGCTAAGAAAATTTTAGTAGTTGATGATGAAAAACCAATTTCTGATATCATCAAGTTTAATTTAAAAAAGGAAGGCTACGACGTGGTTGTCGCTTTTGATGGGGAAGAAGCCCTTGAAAAAGTTGAATCGGAAAAGCCGGATTTGATTATTCTGGACCTTATGTTGCCAAAAATCGATGGCTTGGAAGTTGCTAAGCGGGTTCGTGCTAAGCACACTACACCAATCATCATGGTAACCGCTAAGGACTCTGAACTAGATAAGGTTCTCGGTCTGGAATTAGGGGCTGATGACTACGTAACTAAACCGTTCTCTAACCGGGAATTAGTTGCCCGGGTTAAGGCTAATTTACGGCGGCAAGCAGCCACAGCCGCACCAGCTGAAGAAGAGCATAATACTGATATCCAAGTTGGGGACTTAACAATCCACCCCGAAGCTTATACCGTTACTAAACGGGGTGAGAACATCAACTTGACTCATCGTGAATTTGAACTACTCCACTACCTAGCAGAGCATATTGGCCAAGTTATTAATCGTGAACACCTCTTACAAACTGTTTGGGGTTATGACTATTTTGGTGATGTGCGGACTGTCGACGTAACTGTTCGGCGGTTACGGGAGAAAATCGAGGATAATCCAAGTCATCCGCAATGGCTGGTTACTCGTCGTGGAGTCGGTTACTACTTAGCAAATCCTGATCAAAATTAGAGGCACCACGGTTGTGAATAGTAAGTTAAAATTCTATCAATCGATTCAGTTTAAAATCGCCCTCGTGTTCGCGTTAATGTTCATGTTAACGCTGGAATGCGTCGGGGCGGTTTTTGTGCGTCAATTGGAGCATCAAAACCTGAACACCTTTAAGCAAACTATTGAATTACCATCTTACGTCGACAATTCTTTAAGTGAGCAGTTAGTCCGTTCTAACCATAAGAAGGCAAATAAGGAAATTAAACAAATCCTGGCTGAGGTTAATAACAACAATATTTCAGAAATTCGGGTTGTTGATAGCCAAGGGGTTGTTCGCGGAACAAGTAGTTATAGTAACCGGGACATCGTTGGTCAAAAGACGACCGACCAGACGTTAAAGCAGACCCTGGTTAACAACCGCTCGCATACGGAAAACATCTATGATCGTTCTAACCATACGCGCTACTACGTTAATATGATCCCGTTAGTCGATAACAATAACGTTGTTGGTGCGGTGTACCTGCGGGCGAGTTTGGAAGATGTCTACACCAATATTAATAACATTACGTTAATTTACTTGTCGGCGGCATTGATTACGATTGTAATTGGGCTGTTACTAGCAATTATTATTTCCCGGGAAATTACCCGGCCAATCGAAGAAGTCCGGAAGCAAACATTACGAATTGCTCGAGGAGACTTCTCTGGACAAGTTCGGGTCTTGGGTAATGATGAATTAGGCCAATTAGCTGGCGCCATTAACAACCTGTCTGTACGGGTTGAGGAAGCCCAAGAATCAAGTGAATCAGAACGACGGCGTTTGGATAGTGTCCTTTCCCATATGTCAGATGGTGTGTTAGCTACTGACCGGCGGGGGAACGTCACAATCGTCAACAACATGGCCCTGCAGCTGCTCGGGGTCGATCATGAAGACGAATTGATCGGTAAGTCCATTATTGACGTCCTGGATATCCGTCATGACTACACGGTCCGTCAACTAATCGATTCTGACCAGAAAGAAATTTTGTTGGATATGTCCAATACGGGAAGCAATATGATCCTGAACGCATACTTCTCCCCAATTCAACGGGAATCCGGCTTTATTAATGGGTTAGTATGTGTCCTTCATGACGTTACTAGCCAGCAAAAAGAGGAACGAGAACGGAAACAATTCGTTTCTAACGTTTCCCACGAACTCCGGACGCCATTAACAAGTGTTAAGAGCTACGTTGAAGCATTAAGCGATGGTGCTTGGCAAGATAAGGAAATTGCCCCGCAGTTCCTGAAGGTTGTTCAAGACGAAACGGAACGGATGATCCGGATGATCAATGACCTGTTAAGTCTGTCACGGATGGACGCAGGAACGACCAAGCTGAACCTGGAATACGTTAACATTAACGAGCTCTTCAACTACATCCTGGACCGCTTCGACATGATTATCAAAAAAGAAGAGGACCCCAAGAGTAAGAAGTACACCATCGAGCGCTTCTTTACTAAGAAGGACTTGTGGGTGGAAATTGATACTGATAAGTTCACCCAAGTCGTTGATAACATTATGAACAACGCCATTAAGTATTCGCCTGATGGTGGGGTGATCACAGCACGGCTACTAGAAACTCATAACCACGTGATTTTGAGTATTTCTGACCAAGGACTGGGAATTCCACGGAAAGACCTCGGTCACATCTTCGATCGGTTCTTCCGAGTTGATAAAGCCCGTAGTCGGAAGCAGGGTGGTACCGGCTTAGGATTAGCTATTTCGAAGGAAGTCGTCAACATGCTCGGCGGTCAAATCTGGGTCGACAGTGTTGAAGGCAAAGGTTCCACCTTCTACATTTCATTACCTTATGTTCCATACGAAGAGGGAGATGAGTGGGATGACCAAAAGGATAAAGATTAAATGGCTCGATATAGCATTAGCGACCGTCGTGGTCATTAGTCTCATCTTATCGGGAATTATTTGGACGAATCCCTTTCAATATGACCACCCTCGTGACACTAGCAGTAGTGGAAATCAAAATAATAGTGCCCAGTCGATTGGTGACCTGTACTTACCAACACAAGTTGTCAAAAATAGCAGTGGGCAAGAGCAAAGTCTTCTCTACAGTTCACGGGTCAATCTGGTGCGGCAAGCACAACGACAGATCAAGCGTTGGCAGTTGGGACGGAGCGTCCTTGTTAAGAACAACAACAGCGATGTTTACTTGAGCTACCTTCGTCAGCCAGACTCGCTCATGCTTTCCTATTCTGACCCCGTGCCCGCCACGATTTTTAATGAGACCTTTTCGCAGACAATTGACACTAGTCGGATTAAGCAAGTGGATCATATCTTGATTCCCCTTAACCATCCACGGAGCATTTACTTAATGTGCGACCATGGTTACCGTGTTTACCGGGTCCGGATTGGCCGGGGCAGTAACGATAAGTATCTGAAGCCGTTTATTGGTAATAACCATTCTATTGATAAAGTCGCCGTTGAACACAAGATTATCAACGGGAAAACACTGTTGCTGTACCCACACTCATTCTCGTTACCAGTATTTGGTTACCAAGTCACGGCGCAAAATGCTGACACCTTAAGCCAGAATTTGATTTCGAGTAATAAGCGGTCAACAGTGAACACTAATCATAACGGTCATATGACGACATACCGTGATGGTGACGATAAGCGTGTCTTTTATGATCACTGGAATGGTAAAATTCATTACCGCAATTTCCTGAGTAAACAGGATGTTCCGGAAAGCAGTGAACTATATAGCTACTTCTATCGGCTGATTGCGCGGACAGGCATTCCTTTGAATAATCTCCGCTATGATGGCATTAGTCAGCACCAGCGGATGATTAGCTACCGGAGTTATGTGGAAGGCTTCCCAATTTACAACCGTGATGGCTATGGTGCGATTAAAGTTAAGGCAGCTAACAATGGTAAGCTGCAGTTGTGGATGAGCCTTTACAATATTCAGGTGCCATTGCCAATCAACCATCAGGAAGAGAAGTTGCCATCAACGACAACGGTCTTTAACGAGTTACGAGAAAACAATAAACTGAAGGATATTTCCGATATTAGAATCGGTTACCTCTGGCGTAGTGACTCAACGAGTAAGGTTGTGCGGCTAACACCAACCTACTTTGTTAAGTACGATGGTAGTTGGGTTAACTACCAGAAATTGGAAAAGTAAGGGGGAATAAACAATGAATTTTAAACGAATTCAATGGATCTTCTTCTTTGCTTTTCTGTTGTTTGATGTGATTATTGCGGGTTCTTTACTAGTCGAAAATCGGTTTATTATCGCTAACAACGTCAGTGATAATTCCGCAGTCATCATGAAAGAAATGCGGAATGACTCGATCACCTTTAATAAACTCAGCAGTAAAGTTCACACTGGGTTTTACATTTCTGGTAAACGATCAGCTAGCAACGGTCAACTCGACTCGGCGACCTCACGATTAAGAAACCAGGACCAACATTTTAATGGCTACACACTTTCTAGTGAGTTTGACCGTTCTATTCGGGTTGATCCGCAAGCACCAGAAGAACGCTTGAACCAGCTAATTAAAAATGACCACCAAATTGCTTTTGCTAGTCATTACCGTTATAATCCGGCACTTTCTAAAGGCCAAACGGTGGTCTATTCACAAGTGATTGAGGGACGGCCGCTTATGGATGGTGATGGCCAGATTAGGTTTCACATGAATAGCTCTGGTGAAGTTACTGGCTATAACCAAACCTACCTGGAAGATGCGACGGTCTTGCGGCCAGATACGACCCTGATCAGTCAAAAGAAAGCAGTCACTTGGTTATACAAGCATAATCAAATCCCTAACAATTCTCGTATCCGTTGGTGTCAACTTGGTTATTCTCGTCTAATGACGACCAATACGGATAACAAGAATGTTTACATCCCAACGTGGACAATTCAAATGAAGACGAAAAACTCAGGCGAAGTCGAACAGATTGCGATTAACGCCTTTAACAGTACAATCTTGAAGAATAACCAACAAACCAGTATTAATACTGATTCGTTAAATCGGTAAGTAAGGAGTGTTGTGATGTGGAAGAAACAGATCCGTTACGTTATAGCATTTTAGCCAGTGGGAGCACGGGCAACGTTACCTATCTGGAAACAAAAGAACACCACATTTTAATCGATGCCGGCTTAAGTGGTAAAAAAATTGCGGGATTAATGGCCCAAATTCATCGTTCATTAGATGACGTGGATGCAATTTTCGTTACTCATGAACACTCCGACCACAGTCATGGTGTTGGTGTGTTAGCACGACGCTATGGGATGGATGTCTACGCTAACCAAGGAACATGGGATGCAATGGCCAATAAAATTGGCAAGATTCCTTTGGAGCAAAAGCACATTATTGCTCCGAACAGTGTTAAGGACCTAGGGGATATGGATGTGGAGAGTTTCTCAGTATCCCATGATGCGGCCGAACCGCAGTTTTACCAGGTTCACCACAATAACAAAACCTTCTGCATTCTCACTGATACAGGTTACGTCTCAGACCGCGTTGAAGGCACCATTCGTGATGCAGACGCGTACCTGATGGAATGTAACCATGATACCGAAATGTTGCGGATGGGGCCTTACTCATTGCCATTGAAGCAACGCATCCTGAGCGACACCGGCCACCTTTCTAATGAAGAAGGTGCTGATGCATTGATGGATGTGCTCGGGCGGCGGACTAAACGGATTTTCTTAGGACACCGTAGTCAGCATAATAATATGCGTTCATTGGCTCACTTAACGGTGGCTAGTTTGATGAAGGAACATGATTTTGGCGTTAACCATGACTTTAAGTTATTAGATGCTGAACCAGATCATCCATCAAAGTTAATGACCTTATAAAGTTAAATAATTGCTACAATTAGTTCAAACTTTCTTCATACTATTGCGGTATGTTGAAGATGAATTAATTTGTATATGGGAGGACCAATTATGCCAGAAGAAAAGCAACGTTCACGGCGGTTTTGGTTAAAAGTAGCCGGAATTGGACTGGTCGCTGGATTAATTGGTGGGGGATTGTCACTCGGCATTGGAAGTGCAATTCAGCACCATGAACAAGTTGCCAGTACCAAAGTTCCTGCTGGATCTAATAAGGCCGGCGGAACTGAAGTCCACAACAACAAGGCCGAGTTAAATGGCGAATCAACGAAGGCCTATAACTCAGTGAAGGGCGCCGTTGTTTCCGTTATTAATAAGCAACAAGTCCAATCATCCAACCAGGGAATTATGGGGATGTTTGGTGCCATTAATGGTGACGCTGACGACCAGGAAGGCGCCCAAGGTAACAACAGTTCTAACTCTGGTAAGTTGCAGACTGCCAGTGAAGGCTCAGGGGTGATCTACAAGAAGTCTGGTAAGACAGCCTATATTGTCACCAACAATCACGTTGTTAAGGGTTCTAGTGCCCTTCAAGTGATCATGAGCAATGGTCGCCGGGTCGACGCACAGCTAGTAGGGGCTGATTCAGCGACCGACCTCGCAGTTTTGAAGATTAATGCTGCGAATGTGACAACAGTGGCTTCGTTCGGTAATTCGAACTCAATCGCTGCCGGGCAAGATGTCTTAGCAATTGGTTCACCAATGGGTAGTGAGTATGCTAATACGGTTACCAAGGGAATTATTTCTGCTAAGAACCGGACACTGAAGGCCAGCTCAGATGGGACGATGACGTCTGTTATCCAGACTGATGCAGCAATTAACTCTGGTAACTCTGGTGGTCCATTAATTAACATGGCTGGTCAAGTAATCGGTATTAACTCCATGAAGCTTGCGGGAAGCAATGATGGCTCTTCTGTTGAAGGGATGGGCTTTGCAATCCCAAGTAATGAAGTGGTCAAGATCATTAACCAGTTAGTGAAGAATGGTAAGATTTCCCGGCCAGCGTTAGGTGTTGGCATGATTGACTTAAGTCGGGTCACAACCGACCAACAGAAATCAGTCCTTAAACTACCTTCTTCAGTTAGCCGGGGCGTTGTTATCATGCAAGTTCAAAGTGGCTCACCAGCTGATAGTGCTGGTCTAAAACAGTATGATGTGATTACGAAGCTTGATAATGTTAAAATTACTAATACTGGATCATTGAAATCGGCACTATATAAGCACAAGGTTGGCGATACCGTCTCGGTAACCTACTACCGGGATGGTCACCAACACACCGCTAATCTGAAGCTTTCGCAAACTGCGGCAGCGAATAATGATAGCGATAGTCAAAGCGACGATAATCAGTAAAATTAAAATCGCGTCAGTTCCTAATGGGCTCGACGCGATTTATTATTTAACCGAGTGGGGGAATAATAAATGAATAATCCAAAGTTTAAATATCCAGATACCAAGGCCTGTAACTTCGTGGTGCAACGTTTGCATGAACGGGGAGTTGAACTAAGCGATTTAGCCCAGGTAGCTTATGATACCCAGATTAATTATGAACCACAGTTAACGATGGCGGAGTGTCAGGAAGCAGTGGTTGATACAATGCACAAGCGGGAATTAATGAACAATGCCATGGTAATGCTCGAATTGGACCGCCTGACGGAAGAGGGGAAGATTAAAGAGCCCCTGTCATCCATTATTAAAGCGGACGCGGGCGTCTTCGGAGTTGATGAAACCCTTGCTCTGCAAATTGCGACAATCTATGGGACGATTGGGACTACTAATTTCGGTTACTTTGACCGGGTCAAGACAGGAATCATGCAGAAGTTTGATACTGATGGCCACCACGTTAATACCTTTATTGATGATCTACTATCGGCAATAGTGGCTGCTGTTTGTGGAAAAATTGCTCACAAGTATGCTTAGTCGGTAAAAAGCGAATAATAGGTAGTTTGGTTACAAGAATCATTCATAAAACCACGGATTGTGATAATTAGTTCACGGTCCGTGGTTATTTTAATCTATATATTGTGGTGGGGATAACTGTGGAAAACTCTGTGGAAAGTTAAGGAGATTTTTCAACATCACCAATAAATGTTAATATAACAAGGATGTATCCAGTGTAAAAGTTATCCACAGGCGAGGGTGCAAATTGTTGATAAGTGGAAAAATCAAAAATAGATATCCTGTAAATGCTGTCATATCAACGATTAGGCATGCTGGTATCAAACGCATGTTTTTGTTGATAACTGTGGATAAGTAAAACACTAGAAATCGTTTTCACCAGAATTTTACTGGCGAACATTCGGAAAATCGGTGGATAAAGTTAATCGCCTGTGGATAACTTTGTGGATAAAATGTTGAAAGTGGTGGATTAGTAGTGAATATCAAAATAATTGGTGTGGGCAAACTCAAGGAGAAGTATTTTAAGGCTGGAATTGCGGAATATGCCAAACGGCTCAGTCGCTTTTGTAAGTTTCAAATTGTTGAAGTTCCGGATGAAAAGGCCCCAGAGTCGCTCAGTCAAGCTGAAATGGATGAAGTAATGGCTAAAGAGGGTGAACGGATTCTCGCTAAAATTAAGGATCGGGAATATGTCTATGCCCTGGCGATTAAGGGCAAAGAACGGAGCTCGGAAGATTTTGCTAAGGAAATCAATCAGTTGGCAACGTACGGACACAGTGACATCACTTTTGTTATTGGTGGTTCACTAGGACTTAGTCCAGAAGTTCTTAAGCGGGCGGACACGCAGATTTCATTTGGTCGTTTTACTTTGCCCCACCAACTGATGCGTTTAGTATTATCGGAACAGATTTACCGGGCTTTTACCATTATTAATGGTTTGCCTTACCACAAGTAAGATTGAAAGCGGATCACGATAATATCATTATTCTCGCGACCCGCTTTTCTTGTGATGATTCAAATTGTGAAGAAATTTGGTCTAAACCATTAAGAGGATCTTTAATTAATTAAGAAAATCTAGCTATTATCCTAAAGATATTTAACTTATTAAATAGCGATAGTATATTATAACCAGCAAATATCTAGAGGCTTAATAAATAGGTTTTCCCCCTATGACGAATGCGGATAGATAGAAAGCAACCCCAATCAGTTACTTTTTATTTTTAATCACAGGAGGATTATGACATGTTATCAAAGAATAACGTACAAATGATGAATCGCAAAGGCCAGCCACAAAAACAACGCTTTGGCCTCCGCAAACTAAGTATCGGTGTTGCATCCGTACTGCTCGGATTAACTTTCCTCGGTGCGAGTAGTGCTTCAGCCGATGAAACAGTACACCAAGGACAGCAAGAAACACAGGTAGAATTAACAACTGTCCAACCCGCAACAATTACTAATGTTGAAAGTGCGAGGCAACCCAACTACAACGAAGTAGCGAGTAGTAGCACAGCAGAAACGGTGCCAGTTTCGAGCGCGACTTCTGCGCAAGGCGTGGCAGATAGTACGATGCAATCTCCGCTCACATCGTCAGTTACGCAGCCAGAAGTTAGCTCCTCTCCAGAAGAAAACACAGTTCCAACAATTTCTTCTGACGCGCCAGTAACAAGTGAATCACCAACTAAAGTTGAAGTAAGTTCAACGGCAGCAAGTAAACCGACTATTGGCGAAGTTGACATCATTCATAATGATCAAATCCTAAAAGATAAGTATGGGATTGACATTAACCATTTGGACACTAAGAGTGTTCTATTACTAGCATCATTGTTCCATATTTTCGCTAACGAAGCTAATTTAGGAGCAGATGTAAATGGCAATATTGCAGTAGGACAATTGAATGGAATAATTGACTTTGGGACGCGTGGGGACTCCATCCACTTAACTAATGGGGACATCTACTATATTCAGAAATTATCTGAAGCATTGAATAGTGGTTCCTTCCGTAATCCAGAATTCAACCACGTGATTTTCGGTAGTGACGTCAACGTTGAAGTTATCGATGGACACGTTTACGTAAACGGAAAATGTATGGACAAATTAAAGCCTGAAGAAGTATTTAAAGACTCAGCAGGGTCCAACTACATTGATTTTGCCACTGTATTTCAGCGCTTACTCAAGGCTTCCCAATTCTATTCTGACCAATCAACATCTGAAGGAGTCGTAATGGACTTCAAGGATATGAACAATCAAACGATTGATGTTTCCAATGCCAAACCAACTGACAATGTCATTTATGTTAATATTCCCGCTAAATACTTACAGGGCTCACAACCAATTAAGATCAAGGGACTCTCTAGTAAAACGGATGGTCCGACAATTATAATCAACGTAATTGACGGTGTGATGGGAATATTTGAAGTGAATACGCAAGTTCACTTATACTATGACGACAACAACAACCCAGTAAATAGTAGTGAAAGTCATGAGTACCCGAATCACGTTATGTGGAATTTCGGTGCAGATGCAAAGAGAATTGATGTTAGAAGCGGTCGCTTCATGGGTAGTATCCTAGCTCCTAACGCGATCCTAAATGCCCACGTTAACATTGATGGGAATATCATTGCTAATATTGTTAATGTCATCGGTGGAGAAACTCACAGATGGGATATCCACCCAGTATTCCCACCTTCATTTATTGAAATTCCAACGCCAGATCCGGACCCAGATCCAGACCCAGATCCAGATCCAGATCCAGACCCAGATCCAGACCCAGATCCAGATCCAGACCCAGACCCAGATCCAGATCCAGATCCAGACCCAGACCCAGATCCAGACCCAGATCCAGATCCAGATCCGGACCCAGATCCAG
>CALVFC010000040.1 GCA_944326735.1 uncultured Limosilactobacillus sp.
AGCAACTTCCAGGCGGTGTTCCTTCATCTGCCGTAAGTAGTCCATATACTGTTCAGTAATGGGCTCAATTTGAATATCATAAATATCCATTTTAGATTGGCGAATAAGGTGTAAAAGTAAATCTAATGGTCCTTCAAAGGAACCGATTTTTAATGTTGGTTGAAATGGATATCGCGGAATAATTTCTTCATTATCTTTCATTACTACGCTCCCATGTCGAAATTAATGGCTGGGTTTTCAAGGTTCCCATTAAGCGAACGTCAGCAAACTGTTCATGAATTGCCGTCAAAACAGCAAACACATTTCTGCCCGACCGCTCTGTTGGTGTGAATGATAACTGGCGCAAGAGCGCATAATGTGGTCCCGTTTCAACAATGGCGATGGCAATAAAATGATTGTCATCTGTATCCTTCCATAGGAAAATTTGAAAGTGCTTGTCTAGGGCCATCTGCAAAGCACCTAATGCTTGGTGGTAACCGCGTAACTCAGGCCGGAAGGTTAACAGCCCAACCGCAATTTTTTGATAATCTTTCCGATACCGGATTAGCATTATGGTACTCCTTTCCTTGACTAAAGATCAGTATGATAGCGATCGTAGAGGTCCATTAATTCCTGTGATGACAGTGTTAACAATTTAGCATAAGTGGTGTTAGTCGGTGTCTGTCCCAGTAACGACTGGACACCTTGCCAACTAGCACCATTAGTCAACAGGTCAGCCACAAAGGTGTGCCGCAATAATTGGGGAGTCACGTCCCGTTTCAGGTTAGCAGCGGTTGTCTGTTGGCGGAGAATCTTCCAAATACCTTGACGAGTGAGGTGGTGACCACGAGCATTTACAAAAACAAACTGGTCCTCATCGTTCACCAGTTGGGAACGGCTGACTGTCAAATACTTAGTTAACCAGTCACAGCAAGTTGGCGCCAGCGGAATAATTCGTGACCGACCATGGCCTGTTTGAAAGTTAATCACCCGTAAATCGAGGTGCAGTTGGTCCATCGATAGTTGGAGAACCTCTGTGACCTGCATTCCAGTTGCATAGAACAACTCCAACAATGCCCGATCCCGAATGCCTAAGGGCTGACTGGTATCCGGTGCTTGCAGCAATGCGCGGAGCTGATCAGTGGTCAAAACGGTCTGTGAACTTTGTTGACCAATTTGCACCGGAAGCTGGTGAATTAACGTCAATGGATTAGTTTTAACCAACCCCTCTTGAATCAGAAAGCGATATAACTGCCGCAGGCTCGACAAAAAACGGTTAATAGTGGCGTTAGCTCGCCCCTGCCTTTGCAAATGGGTAATCAGATTCATAATGGCATAGCGATCTACCGTCGACCATTGCTTAATGCCAACCGATAGGAAGTATGTGGCACAGGTTTCTAAATCAAGCCGGTATGAATCAACAGTATTTTGTGAACGCCCCTGCTCTGCTAAATACCTGGTAAATTCATTAATTTCATTCGTCATGACTTTGTTTCAGTAAAATGAGCTGGTTAGCATCTTCCTTAACTAAACGTTCTTTAAGGAGGTGCCCCACAGCCCGTTTAAACTGTCCCTTACTAATTCCGAAGACCGACCGAATAACCGCTGGATCAGTTTTATCCGTATATGGAAGACGATGATTAACATTGTGTTCCAACATGGTCAAGATCATCTGGGCATCTTCACCAATAGCTTGGTATGCACGGGGCTTCAGAGAAAGATTCAAACTACCATGAGAAGACAAACCAATGACCCGGGCCTTGACATGTTGCCCAAGACGCGGTTCCTGGTCACGTTCACTAGGATGGATAAATCCTAAGTGATAATTGTCAGTGATGACAAACGTCCCCGCCATCTTGAGACGGTAAACTGTGGCCATTACGTCACGATTCATCATTTTTTTAGAGGGCGGCTTAGCAATCGTATGGTAGATTTGGTCATCAGCCAGCTGACCCCAAATGCGGTCTTGAGAATCCACCTTTAGTGCCATCAACAAACGGTCCCCCGGCTGCGGCCAGAGGTGCTTTAACGTTGGCAAATCATCTAATGAAACAACAATATCCTTGTTAGGTAAGCCAATATTAACAAAGACACCGAGGTCCCGCCGCACTGCAACGACCGTCCCGTAATCATAGTGGTCCACCTGCACGGTTGGAATATGTTGGCAAGTCATTTGCAACTGGTGATTTTCGTTTTCATATACGAATCCCCGAACCTGACCACCAATGTGTAGAACTTGGGGACTCTCCTTCTTTGGTAAGCGGTAGGTCTGACCATTACGATCTGGCTGAACAAAATAATCTTGTTCATTTTCATCAATCATAATGGCAGTCACAACTTTACCTAATGCAGTGTTCATATCCTTCACCATTCCTCAAATTTTCCGTATCACTCATCTATTCTACACGGGTCCGCAATCTTTAGCTAGTCCCAACTAGTTTAAACTAAAAAAGGCTGGGAGATTCCCAGCCTTTTAGACTAATGAAAATTAGTCGATGGTCTTGATCCGCATCATGTTGGTTGCACCTGGTACACCCAGAGGAACACCAGCAACGATGATGATCTTATCGCCCTTCTTAGCAAAGCCAAGTTCAACAGCCTTCTTGGCAGCTAAGTCGAACATCTTATCAGTGTCATCCAACTTGTCAACAACGTGTGGTTGAACACCCCAGTTGATCATCAAGCCACGTGCGACACGGTCACTTGGAGTTAATGCCAAGATATCAGCGTCTGGACGGTACTTAGAAATCATACGAGCAGTGTAACCAGAAGCAGTTGCGGCAACGATAGTGTGGATGTCAAGGTCCTTGGCAGCTTGTGAAACAGCAGAACCAATGGTTTCAGTAACGTCAGACTTGTCCCAATCAAAGGTTTCAGTACCGTATTGAGCCAAGTGGTTTTCAGCCTTGATATCAATCCGGTTCATCATTGAAACAGATTCTACAGGGTAGTCACCGTTAGCACTTTCACCAGAAAGCATGGTTGCATCAGTACCATCAAAGACAGCGTTGGCAACATCAGAAACTTCGGCACGAGTTGGACGTGGGTTTTCTTGCATTGAGTCAAGCATTTGGGTAGCAGTGATAACTGGCTTACCTAATTCGTTGCAACGACGAATCATGTGCTTTTGAATCAATGGAACATTTTCAGGTGGAATTTCAACACCCATGTCACCACGAGGAACCATCAGACCGTCAGAAACTTCGATGATTTCTTCGAAGTTGTCGATACCTTCTTGAGATTCAATCTTAGGGAAGATTTGAACGTCTTCCATGTTCTTTTCCTTGAGCAATTCACGAATATCAAGAACATCTTGAGCCTTACGAACGAATGAAGCAGAGATGTAGTTAATGTTGTGATCAAGACCGAACCGAATATCACTACTATCCTTCTTAGTGATACCTGGCAAGTTGATGGAAACACCAGGGGCGTTAACACCCTTACGTGAGCCAAGAACACCACGGTTAAGAACGTGGCATACCAATTCACGGTGTTCTTCATCCTTTTCATCAATAACCATGTCAATTAAACCATCATCAAATAATACATGGCCACCAACATGAGTATCATCATAAAGGCCTGGGTAGGTAACGGCAATCTTGTCGTGGGTACCTTCAATAGAAGGATCCATGGAAATACGAACCTTGTCGCCAATTTCGAAGTTAATCTTACCTTCTTTTTCAACAGTAGTCCGAATTTCAGCACCCTTGGTATCAAGCATGATACCTACTTCTTTACCGGTGATTTCTTCAGCCTTCTTAACATTTTGCATCCGGCCGAGGTGTTC
The DNA here is from genome assembly GCA_944326735.1 of uncultured Limosilactobacillus sp. Next base: position 3,767 of record CALVFC010000040.1, read on the forward strand.
TGGATGGTCACCATGTGAGAAGTTGAACCGGAAAATATTAGCACCGGCGTTGATCAACTTAACAATAGTATCAACATCTGTACTTGCAGGACCAAGCGTACTTACAATCTTGGTTTTCTTCATAAATGAATCTCTCCTTTGCATTTATGCATCAACTGCGGTCTGCATTTGCATCCCTCATTTGCACAACTGTATGATAGCACTTTTCAAAATCAGTGTCTGTACATTTTTGTGAAAAGTTATCAAGAAAACGCTACCAATTTTGTTCTTCTCATGAAATCCTCATTTTAGGACTTTTGATTGATCTGTTGGAGGACCACATTCTCTGCGCCAAAAAGGCGGTTCAACGTATGGTGGACCTGTTCGCTGGTATCAAGCCAGTACCGCGCAGCTTCTAAATACTTCATATCCGTCTGCGGATAGTAAATTAACACTGGGGTATTACCATGATGACCACGAATCAATTGGTGGAGCTGCGTAAGCAATTCTTCTCGTTTGCTCTCATCGGTAACTCTCAATACCCACCGTTGATTGGTTGGCTGCGTCTGACGCTGCATTTGTTGGGCATTCTCGATGCGGTCAGCAACGATTTGCAAGCCGTGGCCAGAGCGCTCCTCAGTCTTACCACGAACCACCAACACGGTATTTGCTTCCAATAGATCAGCAAATCGATCATATTGCCGCGGAAAAACCGTCACGTTGACGGAGCCAGTCTGATCGGACCCTGTGATGAACGCCATTTGCCGGTGATCCTTCTTAGTGTGAATCACCTTGACCCGGTTGACCAAAATCAACACGGTCACAGGACGGTTAAGTGGTAGTCCGGCAATCTTGCTGGCATTTAAGCGGGTGGCCAGCTCAGCAAATTGACTAACCGGATGCCCCGATAAGTAAACACCCAGATACTCATTTTCCTTCGTCAACCGAGTAATCAATGGGTACTCCGCTCGTTGTTTAATACTGGATTGGAGGCTGGGATCACTCTCAAGGCCTTCAGTTCCCGCAAACAACTTAATGCCTGAAATTAACTGGTCCAGTGAACCAATCATTTCTGCACGATTATAGCCGAGGCCATCAAAAGCCCCCGTATAAATTAACGGGCTGATCAGTTCTTCTTTTTGCCACTTGCTTGGTAAGCGATCAATAAAGTTACGTAAGTCCTTAAACTGACCATGCAGGTTCCGCTCATCAATAATTGCCGCAATAAAGTCACGGCGCATCCCCTTGATCGCCCCCAGGCCAAAGTAAATAGTGCCCTGATTTAAGGTGAAGGAACGATCACTGATGTTAATCCGTGGTCCTGAGACTTTAACATTAAACCGTTGAGCATCACTAACATGTTGTTTCATTTTTGCCATATTAGTTTCAGCATTCATTAGTGCAGCAAAAAATTCTGCAGGATAATGGCACTTCAGGTATGCCATCTCAAAAGCTAACTTAGAATACGCTACCGCATGGGAACGGTTAAATCCATAATTAGCAAACTGGTCAATGTAGTCAAAGACCTGCTGAGCTAATTTTTGGGTATACCCGCGTTTCTGAGCGCCGGTAATAAACTTATTCCGCATACTTTCCATGGTATGACGCTTCTTTTTACTCATGGCTCGCCGTAATAAATCGGCCTCGCCTAGCGAGAAGCCCGCCATGACTGATGCAACTTGCATAACCTGTTCCTGGTACACCAAAATGCCATACGTGGAGCCCAGGATTGGTTCCAATGATGGGTCAGGAATATTGATTGCTTCCTGACCATGCTTGCGGGCAATGAAGTGCGGAATGTTTTCCAACGGACCAGGACGATAGAGAGCGTTAACGGCAACAATATCCTCAAATGAATCCGGATGCAAGCTAACTAATACTTGTCGTATTCCCGACGATTCAAATTGAAAGACCCCATCGGTATCCCCATTTTGGAATAACCGCATTGTTGTGGGATCATTCAACGAAATTTTCGTCAAATCAAAGTCTGGATGCGTGCTCCGAATAGACTGGACAGCTTGATCAAGAATTGAGAGGTTCTTTAATCCCAGGAAGTCCATTTTCAACAATCCTAGGGCCTCGACGGTATCCTTGGGGAACTGGGTCATCAGTAAGCCATCACTCCCCTCCTGAAGGGGGACAATTTGTGATAAAGGCTTCTCTGATAACACCACGCCGGCCGCGTGAGTCGAATAATGTCGTGGTAATCCTTCTAATTGTTGGGCCACTTGAATTAGCAACCGGTAGTCTGGGTGATCATCCAACAAATTACGCAGCGGTTGCGATTCCTTTAATGCCGAGGCAATTGTTAAATGAAGACCATGTGGTAGCGTTCCCGTTAGTTCATTTACTTGGTAGCGCGTCAGACCAAAGACCCGACTCACATCCCGAATGACTTGTTTAGCGGCCAGTGTCCCAAATGTGATTATTTGGGCAACGCGCTGGTGGCCATATTTATGGTGAACATACTGTAAGACTTCATTCCGCCGATTGTCCGGAATATCGAGGTCGATATCTGGCATTTGGGCCCGTTCTGGGTTTAAAAACCGTTCAAACAGCAGACGGTATTGCAGTGGGTCCACTTCCGTAATTGCCAATGCATAGGCCACTAGCGAACCGGCTGCGGATCCCCGTCCTGGGTCCGTCGTGATATTGGTAGAGTGCGCAAAATTCATGACGTCCCAAACGATTAAGAAATAATCATCAAACCCCATCTGGTGAATCACTTTAAGTTCCTTCGCCAGTCGTTGCTGGTAATCTTTGATGGTTAGTCCGGGCGCAACCTGCCGCTTCTTGAGTCCGGCAATGCAGAGTTGGCGGAGGTATTGTTGGGAACTAAGGCCGTCTGGCGTCGCAAAATGTGGTAACACCGGGGCCTTAAATTCAAATTCCAGTGAGCAGGCATCCGCAATCCGTTCTGTCTCCGCTGCTGCCGAGAGTAAGCCCGCGGTCTGGTAATCTGCTGCCACTGCGGACTGGCGCCGGAGATAGTGGGTGCCTTCCTGGCGGGCGGACTGGGCGGGGTTATCCAAAGTAACGTTTTGGCCAATTGCCCTAAGCACTTTACTAGCAAACAAGTCCGTGGGCTTTAAGTAGTCAACCGCATTTAAACCTACTAATGCCAGCCCCATTTTTGCACCAAGCTGCTGCAATGTCTCACGTTGAACAGGGTCCAGCTGGGGATTAATTCCTAAGTATAGGCTGTGATCATCAACGGCATCCTTCAAGATCATCAAGGTTGCCAGATCGTCCTTAAGCCATGAATAAACGCTCGTTTGTGGGGGAATCATGACAACCAGGGAGGCTAAATGAGGAAGGATATTTTGCAAAGTCAACGGCAATTCCTGGTGATCAGTTGTCTGGTGAAGCGTCGACAAATCCATTAAGTGCTGATACCCTTCACGGTCCTTAGCAAGCAAAACGACGTCTAAGGTTGTTCCATCAACATTATTCAAGGCAATTGTTAGCTCAAGGCCAATTAGTGGCTTTATCCCCGCCTCATGAGCGGCATTGTAAAAGTCAACTGCTCCGTATAAAACGTTACGGTCTGTTAAGGCCAGGCTAGAGTATCCCTGCTCTTTTGCATGCTGAACGAGTTGTTTAATGCGAATTGGACTCTGGAGCAAACTAAACGAACTATGAACTTGTAGTGGTACAAACGCCATCAACTTCACCTCTTTCATCAAAATTATAACAAAGATTTCTCCCTATCCAATAATTTATAACTAGCGACTACTAGCGAAGGGTGTTACACTAATAGGTGATTAGTAAAACCAAAGGAGATGTTCCCGGTGAGATACTTATCCGCTAATATTGGTGGCGCCATCATGGCCTTAATCCTCGGTGAAATTTTAACTTACATCACCAGTCAATTGGAAACTGCCACCCCTAACTACATGTTATCCGGAATCTTAGCAGTAATCTTTGGCTTAGTTGCAGCCAACTGCATTTACTTTATTACTCGCAGTGCTGATCCTAACAAGCATTAATATAAAATTGCCCACTACGTTTTAGTATGTGGGTTTTTATTTTGAACAAAAGGCCTGTCGTATTTTTCACTACGACAGGCCTTTGGCTTTTTTATTGACGAGTAGTGTTCAGTTCATTGATCTTCAACAGGACATCCAGTGCTCGTTCCATGGTTTGTAATGACACGTATTCGAACCGGCTGTGCATGTTCTCACCACCAGCAAATAAGTTTGGCGTTGGTAGACCCATGTAAGAAATCGTCGAACCATCCGTACCGCCCCGGACTGGGTAGATAACGGGTTTAATGTTTAGCTCTTCCATTGCATGTTTAGCAATATCAACTGACTGCATATCACCCTTCAATGCATCTTTCAAGTTATAGTACTGGTCATACAATTTCATTTGAATTCGGTCTTCGCCAAGCTCATTGTTGAGGCCCGCCACGATTCTTTCCAGCAAATGCTTCCGCTCTTCAAACGTCTGCCGATCATGGTCACGGATCAGATAAACCATTTTGGCATGGTCAACCGTCCCCTCAAACTTGTATAGGTGGAAGAAGCCTTCCAGGCCAGCCGTCTTTTCTGCTCGTTCATGAGTAGGGAGTGAATCATGCAAGTCGATTGCTACTTGAATGGCATTCACCATTGTGCCCTTGGCAACACCCGTGTGCACATCTTTACCAGAAATACTGATTTCCGCTTGGGCAGCGTTGAAAGTTTCGTATTCCAATTCACCTAATGGACCACCATCCACGGTGTAAGCAAAGTCCGCACCAAAATCAGCAACGTCAAAATGGTCAGCCCCAGTGCCAATCTCCTCATCCGGGCCCAAGCCAATTTTAATTTCACCATGCTTAACCTCTGGATGGGCCATCAGATAGGCAGCCATCGTCATAATTTCTGCCACTCCTGACTTGTCATCAGCGCCAAGAAGGGTGGAACCATCGGTAGTAATCAAAGTATCGCCCTGGTAATTTTTCATATTAGGAAATTCTTGCGGGCTGAGGATATATTGACCATCATCATCCAGCTGAATGTCACTGTGCCCATCATAGTTCTCAACAATTTGTGGCTGAACATTGTTGGCGTTGAAATCCGCCGTGTCAACATGGGCAATATAACCAATCGTCGGCACATCATAATCTAAATTAGACGGGATAGTAGCGTAAACATAAGAACATTGCGGGTTAATATGCACGTTATCTAGCCCCATGTCGTTCAAATCACCTGCTAATTTTTGGAGAAAAGCGGTCTCTTTGGGATCAGAAGGCACAGTATTGGAATCAGGATTAGAACGGGTTTCCGTTTTAACGTAATCAAGAAAGCGGTCTAATAATCCAGGGTATTTTTCTTCAGTCATATGATAACTTCCTTTCATTCGGATAACGTAAAGTGGAACGGATCAGTATTGAGCTGGTTTTGGACGACTTCAAATTGCCAACCATTCTCGGACTTCCACTGCTTAAACAATTCGGCTAAGCGTGGTTCACAAATTGCTTCAATATGGTGACCCGGATCAACCACCATCAAATGGTTAGCTACCATGTCGTGGGCAAAGTGGTAAGTGACATCACCAGTGACATAAGCATCTGCACCGGCTTCGACTGCTGCGGACCAGAAGTCTTGTCCGGCACCACCTAAAATTGCCACCCGACGAATCAGGCGGTTGCGATCAGCCGGATTCTGAACCCACCGGACACCAGCAACATGAAATATATTAATACAATATTGGACAAATTCGTCCGGAGTCATCGGGTCCGTTAATTCACCAATCCGTCCCATCCCCACTGGTTCACCAGAAACGGGATCGACCCCATGGTTTAATAATCGTTTTGTATTGGTTAGATGTAATTGATCGGCGAGCCAATCATTCATTCCACCGTTCGCAGTGTCTAAGTTCGTATGCGCTGCATAGACTGTGATTTGGTGACTTAATAATTCCGCGTACATCTGGTTCTGCGGGTTCCGGGTATCTAAATCCTTGGCTGGATGAAACATGATCGGATGATGGGCAAAAATAAAATCAACGTTGTTTTTGATTGCTTCCCTCACAATCTCCGGACGAACATCCAAAGTGGTCATCAACTTGTGAATTGGTTGGTCTGGATTACCAATTTGCAGACCCGGATGATCCCAGGATTCGGCCAACTGGGGATTAGCAAACTGCTCAAAACGCTGAATCAAATCAATTCCCTTCGTCATGGTTTAAAACCTCCTTAATTAAGTCTAAGTAACGGCGTAACTGACTGACCTTGTCAGCAGGCGGCACCGGTGCTGATTCGATCTGCTTGAGGACCTTTTCCTGCCGGTTAAGTTCTTGTCGCCACTTCTGATCAAATACCGGTCCCCGTTTTTCCAGCAGTAACGGACCAAACGTCAGCTCAAACCGACTATAAGTGAATGGGACCAGTGATGGTTCAGCAACGATCACTTCATAAATGTGGCCCTCATCCGCAATAATCTGCTCCGCCATAATTTGGAAGCGGTGGGCCATTAGCCACTCGCGCAGGCGCAATTCACCGACATTAGGTTGCAAGATTAAGCGCTTAATTCCGACCAGTTTATGCGGGTTAGCGTCAAGAATCTGGGCAATTAAAGAGCCGCCCATTCCCGCAATCGTAATGGTATCAATCCGATCAGCATCGGTAATGGCTGCCAAACCGTCGGCGAGTCGCGGTTGGATAACGTTATTCAATTTTAAGCTATTAAT